>JAPOVX010000341.1 GCA_026707935.1 Paracoccaceae bacterium | reverse complement strand
ACTACGACACCCCGTTCACATTTACTGCTCTCAACTTTTGAAAGCTCCAAGACGAACCATCAGGCGTTCACCGGATCGGGTAACACGGTCAATGCCATCCTTCAGCAGTCGGCTGAGGGGCGTGTCGCATTCATCGGGATGCGCCTGTAACTCACGAATTACGAAGCGGATGGCTTTGACAGTTTCCGTGAAGCGATTGTGCAGTACCGGCTCATGATGAGCCAAAAGGTTGCGGCTTTGGTATATGATCTCCAGTTGAGCCGCAATTTGGCCGCGTGCAAGACCCGGGTTGGGGAATGTGCGCTTCAGCGTAGGTCGCTACAGCGCATGTTCGTATCTTGGACCGTAGAGTCGCTTCCAGAAATCCAGTGTCAACTCTGCAACCAACTTGCCTTCACTAACTATGATTCTGCCCTGTCGTGTTCTCACCCTTTGAAAATGGGTTGTTTTTGCAGGACGGCCGTTGGGATATGCTTGCGCATCCAATTCGGCCTTTTCTGCTTGGCTCAACTTCGCATAAACCGCACGTCTCGCCTGACTGACCGCCTTGTTGATACTGTATTGCTCGTATTCTCTCCATTGCAAACGCTCCGGTGGATGCTGGAACCAGTTCTCAACTCCGAAATGATGATTCAGGTTGGCCACGACTGTGTTTCGGAGCGCTATTTCTATGGTGGCAATCACCTTCATCAAATGGCAACTCAAACTCAGGGCGTCCTGGTGAAACTCAATGGAGTCGGCCTCGGAGCCTGTACGTTCTATCAGTGCTTGCAAGCGATCGCGTGACAGGAATGCCACCAATCTCTTTGTGGTCTCTTCATCCATTGACAGCCGAACCAGAATTCTCCAAATTCATGACTGAAAAGCCGGGAACTGATCAGCAGTTGCCTTGGCAGCGGATCCCCGGCTTACCTGATAAAAGGCGCTCGAAATGAGCGCCTTTTCGTTTTCAGGCTACTGGACCTGTGCGGTTTTTAACAAGAGCAACGTCAGATGAAGCGTAACTGCTCGCCCCGTGTTGGCAGCCATTGAACGTCCTGCCTAATGGCGCTCGGGTCAAGCATCTTCTTTGGTCGTTTTCTCTTGTCTGTTGGAGAGGCCGGATGTGCGGCCCGCCGGGGATTTTCGTTTGACACTATAGAATACGCGGCCGAGCACGGGCTCAAGGCGCCGGAGCGGTTCGGCGACGCGATGCACCTGGTCGCGCATCTCGGCGGTCCGGAACAGGATACAAGCGCATCATCACTCGCTCTCTTCCGAGGGCGGTATGGGTTTGACGTCGGTGATGTGCACCGACTTCGTGATGCCGTCTTTTTCGACCCAGTAGGGGTTGCCCGATTGCTCGAAGCCGAACTTGAGGGACTTAACCTCGAAAAGATTGCAGTACGTCGGCTCCGCATCGGCTAGATTGAACAGGACGACGTTATAACCCTTCTTCCCGAACGCGCTCTTGTAGGCGAGGCCGTCATACCCCTCGTTCCTGAATAACTCCGCGATCACCTGGGTCGGCACATAGTCCGCAGTATCGCCCTCGGCCGTTGTGGGCTCAGAGAACGCCCGGTCGATCTGCCGCCAAATCGCTTTTTCGCGCTTCGAGGCATCGGGCTCACTGAAATGCAGGACGAAACCGCTATCGTGGTGGACCGAGAAATCAATGATCTTCAAATCGCGAGTGGTCGTGAAATGAGCGCAGGAAACGAACGAACCGAGCCCCGGGCGGACTTCGGACATGGCGGTCTTCTTATGCGTGGTGAGGTAAAGCGCCGGTATCCCCTTCGGGTTTGCACGTCCTTCAGTTGCGCGGGTTGGAAGAGGCTTCATTCGCGCGGGGGGATACGGGGCGGGGATATCAGTGATATATCGATTGCCTTCGCAATGGGGCTTCCAGCCATGGCCGAGCTGAGCCCGCCATAGCCCGGTGCCGGCGGGCACGTCTATGATCCGGCTGGCAGAGGTCCGCAGGACTTCGCGAAGTAAGTCTTCGTCCTCGGGTGTTCGAATGTAACGGGCTTTGCGCCGTACCCGGTTGGCGAAGTTCCGGGTAGCTTCTCCAAGTTTTGAATTCGTTCATGGCGATATTGTTATGCCATCAAAACAGACCGCCAGAAACTTTTTTCGGGTGGCGGCGGGCACAGCAGGGCTGTCACCATTGAATCCCGAAACCAGCAAGCATGCCCGGCAGCTCAATCAGGCAGGCCCGATTCGAGCATTCCATCGATGGTATGGTTTGGCACCGAGACACTCGTCAGCGTTTCGTAAGACCGTGCGAGATTGGCCTTTATCTCGGAAACGCTGCTACCATCCCTATCGCAATCCTGGTCCTTTAATTCGTGCGCGGTATTCCTCAAGCCTCCCACGATCGAGGAGTTCGCATAGAATCCTCATGATGATCTTATCCGGCCCGCGTTGCCGGAGGACAAAATGGACCTTCCCGGTTGTGTCTTTTTCAAGTGTCACCACGTGCGCGAGAAAGCCGTCGCCGCAGATTTCGCGGCACACTGCCATCAGATCCTCGTCGTCCTCAAAACCCTCGCGCACCAACCACGTTTTCAGGCGTTCGGTACCCCAACCCACGCGCGCCGTTCCGTATTCGACAATGGCACGCTGCATCCACCTCGCGCTCATCTAGTCGCCCGATTTTCCTTCTGCCGGCACCAGCTTTCGTAAGCTGCGACGCCGTCCTATTGGAGTGAATCTTACAAGGATCCGCAGCTTCGTCACCGGGATCAGCGTTGGCCAGCAGGAACCCCATCCCTCACGCGCATGATGGTCTGGCGGCTGGCGTCGAACTTCCGGGCGAGCGAGGAGATACTGACGCCGGTGGCCAGGAGTTCAAGCACCGACTGCCGCTCCTCGCCGGAAAGGCGGTGCGGCCGGCCGGGATGCCTCCCCTCGGCCTTGGCGCGGCGAAGGCCGGCTTGGGTGCGCTCTATGAGGAGATCCCGCTCGAATTCCGCCTCCGAATTGATGACGTACATGGTGAGCTTGCCCGCCGCGCTGGCGAGATCGACACCGCCGAGCGCCAGGCAGTTAACCTTGATGCCGGCCGCATCGAGGTCTGCCACCGTG
>JAPOVX010000132.1 GCA_026707935.1 Paracoccaceae bacterium | reverse complement strand
AGTGGTTCATTTGCGCTCAGAAGCACATTGTCACGGTTGGGCAGGACGAAATCCAGGTCCGCTCCGTCGTGGCCCTCGACCCCGGCGTGCGGACCTTCGTGAGCGCATACGCGGTGAACCACGCTGCCAGCTACGGCGACGGCTTCTATTCCGACAAGGTGTTTCCGCTCCTGCTGAAGCTCTACCGCCTGGTCGGACTGCGCGCGAAAGCAAGGCACGGGGAATGGAAGCGCCACTTTGAGAAGCGGATCGACAGGCTCGCGATCCGCATCCGCAACCTGGTCGACGACCTGCACAGGCGGGTTGCCTACGATCTCGTTCGGGCTTTCGATGTGATCCTGCTGCCGTCTTTCGAGACGAAGGACATGAGCGCGAAGTCCGACCGCAAGATCAGGACGAAGACCGTGCGCTCGATGCTGGGCCTGGCCCACTACCGGTTCAGGCAGAAGCTGGAGTGGATGTGCCGGAAATACGGCAAGAGGCTCATCATCGCCAACGAGGCTTGTACCAGCAGGACGCGTTCATGGGACGGCTTCGTGAACGAGCACCTTGGCGGCGCGAAGACAGTTTCGGACGGCAGCATCGTCGTCGACCGGGACATGAACGGCGCACGGGGCATCATGCTTCGTGCGCTTTACGGCAACCTGGGCCGTTTCCAGGCGGCGTGCGCAGATGTTGCGCTCGTCGCGGAATAAATCAAGTGAACAACTCAAACACCGTTTGTGAGTGTGTCGAACTTGTCTTTCAGTGTCATTGCCGGGGCCGCCAACGGAATGAGACGGCTGGTCACCGCGTGGAAAGGAATTGGCTTGATCGGCAGGACCGGAAACGGGAGATCCTCCGAAACGGCTCCAAGCAGTTTCGCCGACAACGCGCGACCCATCACGGACGACATCGCAATTCCACGACCGCTGAATCCAAGGCCTGCCAAGACCCCGGGCGCAGGCTCGTGCAAATGGGGCATCATTTCGGGGGTCACGGCAATCCGACCCGCCCATTTTCGTTCGATCGGGACATCGGCCAGCTGCGGGAAAACAGTCTTCAATCCCCGCATGAGGCGACCAAATCCGCCGAAGGCGTTGACGTTTTCACTGCTGGCGACGCACCCGAAGATCAGCCTGCCGTCGCGGTCATAGCGCGCATAGTAAATTGCGAGTCGGGTGTCCGAAATTGTCACTTTGCCGGGCAAAACGGCCTGCTGCTGCTCCACGGACAACGGCTGAGTCGCGAGCACCACGCTGAAAAGCGAATGATAGGTCTTGCTCAGCCCGGGCCACAATCCTTCGGAGTACGCGTTTGTCGCCAAAACGACGTGTTCGGCAGAGAACTCGCCTTGGCAGGATTTCGCGCACCACTTGCGGTCGTTCCGCTCAAGACCCGTGATCGGAGAGTCTTTGAAAATCCGCGCGCCGCGGGCTACGGCCGCACATGCGTATCCACGGGTCAGGGACAGAGGTTGGACATGTCCACCGGCGGCATGGCGAAGCGCGAAAGAATATGCTGGCGATCCGCTTGCCTCGCGAACCGCATCACCTTCAATTTCGATGATATCCGCGCCCTCGGCGACCCAGGCCTTGCCCAGGACACCCAGATTTTTCGAGGTTTTTTTGGTGTGAGCGGCCTGGATCCACCCGGTCTGGACCGGGTCACAGTCAACGCCAAATGTTTCAATATCCGAAAACAAGTCGTCGGCAGCGCGTAGGGTAGTTCTGACCAGGTTTTTGCCATGGGTGGCACCCAGCATTTCCTCCAACTGCTGCGGAGTCTGCCTCCATATCGGATTGCACTGTCCGCCACTGCGCCCCGATGATCCCCAACCGATTTCCCTGGCGTCAACCAGAGCAACAGATACACCGGCGTCAGCCAGACCCAATGCCGTTCTGCAGCCTGTCAGACCACCGCCAACGACCAGAACATCCACATCAACGCTGCCAATCAGTTTTTGGCACGTGGGTTCGGTACTCGCCGTGACTGTCCAGTGAACTTCATCCTTGATGTCCCGTCTCTTCATCGACCTCTCACCTGCCTTGAAACAAGGGACCGTCTTCCCGATCGAATTGTCCAGGCCGTGGGTTCAATTGACCGGTTGGCAATTCTGCAGAGCAGGAGACGACTGATGGCCATGCCTCGCGCAGGCCAATTGTAGGCGCCTGTCTGATGCCCCGGGCTTTCAGAAAACCAAATTCACAGGCACTTCGACCATTTTGGTGGGGTCGAGACACGACATCAAGCGATAGTTAGGGTTTGTCACGAAACGATCGATCCGTTTGTTCGACATTTCCAGAGCCTTTGTCCCGTCCTCGTGCGACGTCCGCTAGCCCGCGTTTCGTTTTCCGTATCCGTGCAGACATGGCCGGGGCGCGGGAAAGGGTTATGGCACATTCGCCGGGATCGGGGTAAAGACGGTGACCTCGGTCGTGGCCAGGGCCAGGACCGCTCTCAGCGATGATGGGTACCTGACATGGTCTTGCCACGCGCCCGGCACGACGCCCTTTTCCGCCTGCTCGTCTCCGACTCCGCCCGGGCCGGCCGACTGCTGCACGAATACCTCTAACAGAAACGTTCCTGTTAACTGTATAATGGGAACCAAATGCTTATGTGAATCTTGAATCCCAAATGTCTGTCATGACACGCTTTTTCCACTGATCAGATTCACATAAAAATATGCTCTACTCCTGTCGGTTTTGACACTGACAGGAGAGAGATCATGCCTTCGAATCAATTCGGTCCGCCACTCCCCGATGTGGTTCCGGAACGGGATTCCCGTGTTGTCCGGTGCTATACGGAGCACCTGGAAGGCCTTGGCCTTTCAGACAGGAAGATCGGCTTATTGACCGGTACGGCCAGGCACGTCGCGGTCTGGCTGGCGCTCAACGGTTTGGGTCTCGACACGTTCGACATCCGCCTCGTGGATCGCTTCATGGGCCATGAATGCCACTGTCCAGGATGGCATCGGACCGGCAGGAAGCCCGGTCGGCAGCGCAGGCCGTTTGCGCTCAGGTTCCTCCGGTACCTGCTCGAGACCGGGCGGGCAGAGGTGCCCCCGGAGATCGCGGCCGGCGGACATCTCGCGGCGGAGTTTCGGGATTTCCTGGAAGAGCAGGGATACGCAAGTTCGGTGATCAGATCGAGCGGGGCCCTGTGCCGCCACTTCATCGTCTGGCTCTACCTGTCGGACATTCCC
>JAPOVX010000301.1 GCA_026707935.1 Paracoccaceae bacterium | reverse complement strand
CGTGAAACTGATCGAAAGCTGGCGGCGTGACGCGCCGTCAACCCATCGATATAAGTCCCAACATGAAGGGTACGAAACGCTTGCGTGTTCATCGGCCAATTAAATAGCGTTCAAGTCACACCATCTCTCGAACTGTGTTGAAATTTCCGACACTGTCTGCCCGGCTGTGCGAGGGCATTCGCAGCAACTGCCCTGACCCCAATCCCGGCAGGCAGGGCGCTGCCTAAACATGGCTAGTCAGCCGGCCCGGCGAACAGGAGCTTCAATGACATGAATGGCACATTCAGTTCGGCGGGATGAAACTCCGAATGTTTGGTCATCGCTGACACCTGCACGCATTTTCCCATGAGTCCCTCCTGGGAGGCGAAATGCTATGACGGCCCAATCAGGGACTTCGACCAGGTCATGCGGCAACGAGGAAACCCGGCGTGTCGTCACATCTACCCAATGATGGGCTCGGGATTCGTACCGGATATAACCAGAAATGATCCGGCGGCCGTCGGAAACGGCACGCCCACTTTCCGAATCCCGTCGCCCGGACGTGCAGATTATCCTTTTTTCAGGATTCGGCGCCCGAGGAGTTCAGCGATCTGTACGGCATTGAGCGCCGCCCCCTTGCGGAGGTTGTCCGAAACACACCACAGATCGAGCCCGTTTTCGACAGTGGGATCCTGGCGGATTCGGCTGACGAAAGTCGCGTAATCCCCGACGCAGTCCGCAGGTGTCACGTATCCGCCGTCTTCTCTCTTGTCGATTACCAGTACCCCGGGAGATTCCCTGAGGATCGAGCGCGCTTCATCCTCGTCGAGGAACTCCTCGAACTCGATGTTGACAGCCTCGGAGTGACCGACAAAGACCGGAACCCGGACACATGTGGCGGTCACCCTGATCGACGGGTCGATGATTTTCTTGGTCTCGGCGATCATCTTCCACTCTTCCTGCGTGGATCCGTCTTCCATGAACGGGCCGATGTGCGGGACGACATTGAACGCGATTTCCTTGGTGAACACGGATGACTCGGCATCGTCGTTGGCGGTGAACTTCGCCCGTGTCCGGTCCCACAATTCATCCATCCCGGCCTTCCCCGCTCCGGAAACCGACTGGTAGGTCGATACCACGACCCTGCGGATTCGGGCCCGGTCATGCAGCGGTTTCAATGCGACAACCATTTGAGCGGTCGAGCAATTCGGATTGGCGATGATGTTTTTCCGCGAATAGCCCGTGATTGCATCGGCGTTCACTTCAGGAACGACGAGCGGAACCGCGGGGTCGTATCGAAACAGGGAGGAATTATCGATGACGATACATCCTGCGTTTGCTGCCCTGGGTACATATGTCCTGGAAGCATCGGCGCCGATCGAGAAAAAGGCCATGTCCCATCCCGAGAAGTCGAAATTCTCGAGGTCCTGCGCCTTGAGAGCACGATCACCGAACTGGCACTCCACGCCAATGGACCGTCGACTCGCCAGCGCAACCACGTCGTCCACCGGGAATTGGCGTTCCGACAGAATGTTCAGCATCTCGCTGCCGACCATGCCAGTCGAGCCGACCACCGCAACACGGTATCCCATCTCGGCACTCCGTCCTGAATGTTGTGAAACCACCTTCATATACGTTTTGCTGCAAATAAAAACCGCGAATCTGATTCGTCAGAATCGTTTCCCTGATGAGTGGCTTAGCTGCAATCGCAAGTGGCAAGATGCCGAACGCCGTGGGTCTGGACATCTCTGCGCTTCAAGCAGGGCGGCTCCTGAACACGGGAACCGGGGTCATCGTTGCGGGTTTCCAAGAGGTACCGAAGGCCAGCACGGAGTGCGCTTCTGTTTGATTGTCTTGTTCATGATCCAGGCAGGCAGGAGGGAGGCGGCCAACCGGTTGGCCGCCTCCGGGCAATTGCCAGGCCGCTGGCCCGACCGGGGCGCCGCATCCGCTGCGGGACGGCAGCGGCGACCTGATCTGCTGCGACGGAACGGAAACGTTGCCTCCGGAGGAACTAGAATTCAAACCGGAGCATCACGAGCAATGAGTTGACTCGGTACTCGGCCGAGGTCTCGTTGATCGGAACCCGGATCTCCCTCCGGGTTCCGTCTTCCCGGTACCGCACGATGGTGATGTCGCCGATATCCGTCCCGATCTCCCCCGCATCGGTGTACCGGTAGCTCAGGTCGAGGTGCATACTCCCGCCAATTGGTATCGCAACCCCGGCCGTCAGCATCCAGGTGGGGTTCTGCCCGCTTCCGCCAGGAAGGGCCGTGAAGGGAATCTCGCCGCCCGGACCCCGGCGGAGGGATTCTTCCGGGTTGTCCGGTTCGGGAAAACGTTGAACGTAGTCGCTCAATCGGTAGCCGGTGATGCCCAGCCCCGCGCCCAGAAAGGGCTGCACACGGCGACCCGGGGGGGCGAGCTTCCAACCTGGAAAATCATAGAACCCGGCCGGTAGGAGCTGCCAGGTGTCCAGCCGTGCCCCTGACGGCTGGTGCCCACCCGAGGCCCGGTAGTTCGTGTTGCCCCGCCAATCGAGAGCACGAGCCAGGCTGAATTCCAGCTGCAGGCGCAAACCGGATGGCAACCGGACGCCCGGCGCCAAATAAAACTGAAAACTGCTGCCGACCGCACCTGTATCGAAGGTAAACCTGCTTCCATAGAGCGTGGCGTGACCGGCGTCCCCGCCATCGAAAAACCGGGTGTTCTTCGGCCGGATCAAGTCCATCCCAAGGCTCAGATACGGGGCATGCCCGGCGGCGTTCCTCGCGGGTGGGAGTAACCCGGTCGCGGCTTCCCGGGACTCTTCTGTCGCGGCGACGGTCTGACCATGGACCGCCAAGACCCAAATCAGCACGGGGAAGAACAGGACCACCGCCCGAACTCTCACGCTGCACATCCGATGCACGTCATTCCGGCGACGCCTGAACAGCATCCCGATGACAATCGCCTGCACTTCAGCACACAATTCGAAATCTTATCGAGGTCCTGTCTTTGACTATCGAGGCATCAACGACACTTCGCCGGATGTCAAGCGATTGGTTGTCGTGTTGTCGTGGTTGCAGAGCATCAAACCCCGGATCAACAATATTCCAGGATTGAATGCAATTTTCCCATCATAAAGTGAAACCGGCGGGTGATGGGCGCGTGCGTGCAAGGAAGGCAGCAGGTGCGCATCGGAATCGTCCAACGGCTTGTCCACAACTCCACGTGAACCTGGCGGATCGATGGGGGCGTTGCACAGGACCACCGTCGGAGGCAACGAAGTTTCGGCCTGGCAGGGCGCCTGATCCATCAATCGCTTGAATCACGTCCTGACCCGTCAATCGGCGATGCTTTAGGGAGCGCCAGCCCAGGGTTCCGATCCCGGCGCTCGGAACGCGGCGGCGGCTGGCGCCAAGTGCAAAGGCCAATCCCGACCAACAACGGAACGAAAGAACCCAGACTTCAGATCCGGGAGAGAACTGCGCGCTTCCGCGTGGGCCAGCGTCGTCCGGTACCGCAGGATTCGCCATCAAGTGCGGATTAATCGGCGTTACAGGGATTGCCTCAATGCCAATCCATTCGGAAATCAGCATCCGTCGCCAACCTGGCAATGAAATCCGATCATCTCTTCCGCGACACGATCGGGGACTTCCGTGAGAATCGCGTGCTTGACACCGGGGATTACGACCAACCTCGCGTTCGGCATGGCCTCTGCAATCCGGGCGTTCAGTCGTGGGCTGCACCCGCCGTCATTCTCTCCGGTCATGACGAGCGCCGGTGCGGAGATCTCGCCCAGCCAGGGTAGCATTTCGGTCTCGGCATAGATTCGAAACACCTCCATGAAAACGTCGGGATCAGTTTCAATGACCTGCCTGAGCCTGCGCTGAACGATCGGACGATTGCGCGCAATGAAGCTGTCTGTGAACCAGCGATCGGTCAAGGTGCCGAGTACGGGATCAATGCCCTTCTCTTCCATGGCTTCGATTACGCCTCTGACGGCTCTTCGGTCATTCCCGGTTCGGCCTGCCGCCGTCGACAGGAGGCCGAGCGACAAGACCCGGTTCGGATGCAGCCGGGCGTAGGCCGGAACAATCATCCCTCCGAGAGAATGCCCGGCGAAATGACAGCGCTCGAATCCGCTCCGCTCCCGGACGCATTCAAGATCAGCCACCAGTTCTTCGAGGCCTCCGAACGGTCCGCCAGGGCGGTCCGAAAGTCCATGGCCCCGAAGATCGTATGTTATCACCGTAAAATGCTGGCTCAACGCCGGCAGGACGAATCGCCATGCATCACGTGCGGCCCCGATTCCATGGACGAGGAAGAGCGGCGGACCACTTCCCGTCACCGTGTATTCACACTCGATCGCGCAGACATTGTTCGTCAAAGCGGCATCCTCATGACCTCGTGTGATTTCCATTCCTTGCGTCATCGGTTCGTTGCGTTGATTCCGTCGGCACGTTCAGAATCCGATCTGTCCCGCCCGACGGTCTCATCCCGGCCCGAACCCACGGAATTCGTGCTGAAGTGAGGCATGACTTCCTCGGCAAATATCTGGATGCTCTCAAGCGTTGCGGACTGGCCCGAGCCAAAATTCACGTTGAGAATGACACGGTCGATTCCCGCCTCGGCATATGGGCCGAGTCTGTCGATCAGTTCGTCAGGCGGAGCAATGAGAAGGCTGTCCGCCAGTTCATCGATCGTCTGCGACCGGGGCAAAGGACGGATCATGCCGCTATCCACGATTCCGGGTCCGGTGAATACGTTGTCGAAACGGCTGTAGTAGTCGTGGGCCTCCTGTACCCTCTGATCCTGTTCCGCATCGTCCCGAACCGCGAACGCGACCCGGGACAGGGAAAGCGTCAGGTCCTTTCCCTTGTCGCCAAGCTCCTCCTTTCCTCGCCTGAAACTCGCGACCTGGTCCAGAAGCAACTGGTGGTTGCCCGAAAGCGGAGTCGTCTGGATGTGGAATCCCCGCTTCGCGCAATGATAAATGCCTTCCGGGTTCAGAACGGCCATCATGATCGGAGGCCCTCCCGGACGCACGGGCCGTGGCATGACGGTGAGAGGCGCGAACTTGTAGTAGGTGCCGTTCCAGGAAACCTCCTCGTCCCCAAGAAGCGCCGCAAGTACGTCAAGGGATTCATCGAACCGCGCTCGGCTCTCGGCGAGCGGTACGCCAAGCCGGTCCATCTCGAACGCGAAGGCTCCCCGACCGACTCCGAGCAACAGGCGTCCGTTCGTGAAAATGTCCGTGACGACCACTTCGCCCGCAAGGATTCTCATGTCGTGGATCGGCAGAACCACGACCGACGTCATGATCTTCACCCTGTTCGTCATGGAGGCGATTTTCACGGCGAACTGCAGCGGGGCCGGCATCAGCAGGATATTGATGATGTGATGTTCGGTTATCGAAACGGCATCGAATCCGAGCCGGTCGGCGAGGGCTGCCTGTTCGAGCATGTCAGCGTAGAGTTGGTCGCCGCCATAGGACTTGTCCGGATAGTATGCGGACAGCTGAATACTGAATTCCACGAAATCCTTTCCCGTAACCCGCAGTTCCACCAGATCCCTTGCCGGCTGTTCCCGGACGTCACGAACCGATGCGCCATATCGCTTCACGCGGACGTTTCACAGCGAATTTCGTCGCGGCCACCGGTGGTCCCATTCATTTCAGTGTTCCCGCCCCGCACTCGGATCGCGCAATTCCGGGATCTTCGACACTTGCACCCTCCTTCATGCCCGTACGATCATCCCCGCGGTCACCGCAATTTCTCTTTGCCAAACGAAGCGCAACCGGGTCGAATTGGAGACGACCTGCAAAAAAAATCGGCCCTCCGTTCGGACACCCCGTCAATCTCCGCCTTCAAACCGGCCTGGCATCTTCGCATGTTGCGGATCGATCGTTTTATCTGGCGTTCCGGATTGCACATTCCCGTGTTCATGCAACCGGGTCAGTCAGTCGCCGTCGGCAAGTCTCACTGATGGTCGAATCCTTCGGTGACCGCGAACAAGGCCTGCGGTTAACAGCAGTCCCGCGACAATGGCGCCGAGCATCAGTGCCGTGCCCAGTCCCAGGTGATCCACTGCCAACCCAAGGACTGCCGCACCTATCGCGCTGCTGCCGATCGCGACGCTTGCCCAAATGCTCATGACACGGCCACGCATCCTGTCACCAATCTGGGTCTGGATCACCGATTGGCAGATTATTCCCGAAGCGCCGGCCGCTGCCGACGCGGCGGCGACCAGCCCGACCGTCACGGGCCAGGACGGTGCCTGTCCGATCACCGCCACGCACACCATGCCAGACATCCCGATAGCCGCGGCCAATTGAAGGCGATTGGGTCCGAAAACCGGAGGCAGCGACAACATTCCGAGACCGGCAACAATCGCGCCAAGTCCGGCCGATGCGGTCAGGAGTCCAAGGCCCGCTGCTCCCTTGGCAAAGACTCCATCCGCGATCGCCGGCAGGATTTCGAGCAATCCCAACAGGAAGACCGACGTGATCGACGAAAAGGCAAGCGCGGTGCGGATGCCGGCGTCCCCGAAAGCGCGCCGCGCGCCTTCGGCCAGGTCGCGCCGAAAACCATGCGCGGACGGCTTGGTGCCAGCTTGTCGGACACGCAAGTGGAATAGCGCCGCGAGAAACGGCAGGTAGCAAAGCGCGGACAGAAATGTTGCCAGCTCGGCGCCGATTTGCACAATTGCCAAACCGCCAATCGCCGGTCCGGTCATGCGCGAGACATTGTAGTTGATCGAGGCGAAGTTGACGGCAGACGGGATTCTGTCGAGTTCGACCAACCTGGGCGCCATCGACATCCGGACGGGGCCGTGCGCCGACATGATCATTCCCGACGCCACCGCGTAAAGCAGAAGATGCAAAGCGCCGAGATCGCCGAAGACCTGCGCAATCCACAACGCAATGGCCGAGGCGAAGAACAGGGACTGAACGAGTATCGCGGCGCGTCGGACGTTCGTCCGATCGGTGAGGACGCCGAATAACGGTCCGAGGAACAGGCTCGGCAGGAAATAACAGGATGCAATCAGGCCAACAAAACCGGCCGATCCGGTGAGGTCCCATGCCAGCCAGCCAATGATGATCCTGAGGATCCACAGCGCATTGAGGGCGAAAAAGTTCCCGGCAAGGTACAGGCGGAAAGTCCGGGACTTGAGCGCCGACAGGTTCAATTCCATGCATTAGACCCGCAGTGAATTTGCGCAAGCGCCAGATCGGACTCATCCGCGCACGCGCAAAAAAAGCCAGAATCGCTTTGGCGGCATCCGGGGGTTGTGACCGTCAAGGAAATAAGCATCTGTCGTTCTGATGGGCTTTCGCCTTGATGCACCTACTGCACTCGTCCGTACCTTTCCCGCAAGACAGAGAGCAAGTCCGCAAGCAACGGATACCGGAGACCGGTCCGACGAAACATGACGCCGGACTGAAACGTCCAGGGGCTGATTTCGATCGGCAGCGGCACGACGCCAAAGGGTTCGGCAATCGAAAGCAACGGCGACGGGAGGCAGGTGACCGTCCTGGACGACCGGAGCATCTCCAACACCGAAGTGACCGAGTCTGCCAACAGGGTCGGCTGCGGCCGCGGGAGTCCATTCGCGGCAAAGAGAGTCCCGACGCGTCGAACCAGTTCCGGATCGAGCCGGAACATCGACCAGGAACAGTCGACGAGATCATTGAGCGTGATCTCTGAATTGCCATGCAGCTCGTGGTCCTGATGCGCCAGGAACAGGGTATCTATCTCCGACAGGGGTTCGTACACGAATGTATCGTCGACAGGCGAAAAAGATTCGAGTGACCCGAGCGCCATGTCAATCCGGCCTTCGTCGAACAGGTCAGCGAACCGCGGCCCCGAACTCCGAATGATGGTGAACTGTGCCGACGGCAATTTGGCGTGCAGTAGAGAGAGAACCTGTGGCAGAAGCACCGATGACCACACGGCTCCGGCAGCGATCCGAAGATTGCCCCGCCGGCCCTGCGCCATTTCCGCCATTTCGCGTTCGATGAGCTCGCACTCGGTTTCGACCTGTGCTGCCCGTTCGTAGAGCGCCTCGCCGAACCGTGTCAGGCGAACGCCCCGGCTCGATCGCTCAAACAGCGTGACCCCGAGTTCTGCCTCGAGTTGTTGAATGCTTTTTGAAAGACCCGACTGGGTGAGCGACAGTTTTCTGGCCGCCCGGTGGATATTGCCCGCCCTCGATGCAGCCAGGAAGTAATTCAACATGCGCAAGGAACGAAGCATACGATGACTTTTCCTCATCAATTGTGAACTATATTTCGTTTTTTCTTCATTGTTTGCAACGTTAAACTGATGCTGCCGGACGGATTGCGTTCCAACAGTCCGAACGGGGGGTAGGCATGCTTCATCAAAGGGACGGACAAGGACATCATGGGGCAAGCGCCGCATTGTTCCTTTTCGGCGCCGTTGTGATTTTCTTGTCCTGGTCCTACGAAATTGGCGAGTTGCGGCGCATGGGGCCCGGCTATTTTCCGATGCTTCTCGGTGTCACACTCTGCCTCTTTGCAATTCTGATCGCCGTGCAGGATGCGAAGGAACGGATGGCGCGCAATGAACGCCCGTCGAGACCACGCTCCCCCCTGCCGTTCCCAGGCTCCGCTGGCGCCCACTCTTTATGCCCCTGCTTGCAATACTCCTATTTGCGTCACTCCTCGAATCAGCAGGACTTGTGCCGGCGGTCGTTGCCTCCGTAGCAGCGGCAGGTTTCGCAGAACGCAGCAATTCGCCCTTTGTCATCGCTGTCATTGCTGCCGTGACGGCGGTCTTCACGTCCGTCGTGTTCGTCCACCTGCTCGGCATCCCCCTGCGGCTCTTTGCGGTCTGATGGCTGTCCTCGACCACATAGCGGTCGGATTTGCGGCGGTCTTCACGCTCCAGAAGCTGGCGTACTGCTTCTTCGGCGTTTTCATGGGCATGCTGATGGGGGTGCTGCCCGGCATCGGTGCCATGGCGACGATTTCGATGCTGCTTCCGATCACTTTCTATGTGCCACCGGACGTCGGGCTGATCATGCTGGCAGGAATCTACTACGGCGCACAATATGGCGGCTCGATCGCCTCCATTCTCCTGAATCTCCCCGGTACGCCGTCATCTGCCGTCATCTGTCTCGACGGTTATCCGATGGCCAAGCAGGGTCGCGCCGGACCGGCAATCTTTCTGACGACAGTTGCGTCCTTTCTCGGCAGCATGTTCGCGATCCTTCTCCTGTTGACGATCGCGCCGTTGGCAGCACGGCTAGCCTTGACGTTTGGTGCGGCCGACTACTTTTCGCTGATGATACTTGGGTTGATTGCGGCCGCATCACTCGCACAACACGGCGTCGTGCGCGGTCTGGCAATGGTTACGGTTGGCCTTTCTCTGGGAATGGTCGGTACCGATGTTGCTTCAGGGACCTACCGGTTCACATTCGGAATGCTCGATCTCGCGGACGGCCTGAGCATCATCGCCATGGCCATGGGGCTGTTCGGTGTTTCGGAGATCATTTCCAACCTGGTCTCGGGCATCCACCGCCGCCGAACGCCCGACAAGGTCGCCCTGCGCGATCTCGTACCCACGCAAGGCGACATGCGTCAGTCCTCGGGTCCGGTTGCACGCGGTGGAATTATCGGTGCGTTTCTCGGGATCCTGCCAGGGACCGGCGCGTCAATCGCAGCATTCGTGGCATACGGATTCGAGAAGCGGATTTCCAGGACCCCAGACGAATTCGGTAAGGGACACGTGCCCGGCATCGTTGCACCGGAATCAGCCAACAACGCCGCTGCGCAGGCAGCGTTCATCCCGACGCTGACCCTCGGCATCCCGGGGGATGCGGTCATGGCGCTGATGATGAGCGCGCTGATCATCCACGGCATACAGCCAGGGCCCACGGTCATCGAAAGCCATCCCGACCTGTTCTGGGGACTGGTTGCCAGTTTCGTCATCGGTAACGTCCTTCTGCTGATCATGAACCTGCCGCTGATCGGCATATGGGTCCGGTTGCTGACCATACCGTACCGTTTTCTCTACCCGGTCATACTCGTTCTCATCTGCATCGGCGTCTACGCAGTCGGCAGCAATGTTTATGACGTGGTCCAAGTCTTCGTGTTCGGATTCCTCGGCTATCTCATGATGCAGGTTAGGCTGGAGCCGGCACCGCTGTTACTTGGATTCGTCCTGGGACCGTTGCTCGAAGACAATTTCCGCCGCGCGTTGATCCTGTCGCGTGGCGATCTCGCCGTGTTCGTCGAGCGTCCGATCAGCCTGTCACTGCTTCTCGCAAGCGTCGCCGTGATCGCGTTTTCATTGCGTCGGCCGGTTGCAGCCATGCCTGATGTCGATCGTTCGAAGGGATCGTCACGATGAGGGAGCGACGCCCGAACTTCCTCGTCATCAGTACCGACCAGCAGCGGGCCGACCACCTCGGATGCTACGGTGCGAAGGTACTGAAAACGCCCAATATCGACGCGCTGGCATCCCGTGGAATTCGGTTCGAGCGTGCCCATGTCGCCTCGCCGGTATGCATGCCCAATCGTGCCAGCCTGATTACGGGCCGCATGCCGTCCCTGCATGGATTGCGCCACAACGGCCTCAACCTGTCTCTGGATTCAGCGACGATAGGTGACATCCTCCTGGCGGACGGCTGGGCCACCGCTCTCGTTGGCAAGGCGCATTTCCAGCAATTCACGCGAAATCCGTCGCCGATCCTGGCCCGGCGGACACATGTACCGAACCCCCACTTTCCGGAAGCACGCATTTCTGCTGACACGCGTTACGACCAGGAAGTCTCCCAGTACTGGCGCGATGATCCCTGCCATGACCTGGTGTATCCCTACTACGGATTCGAGTCGGTCGATCTGACAGTCGAGCATGGTGATCTCGTCGAAGGTCATTACTCGCGCTGGCTGGCCGAACGCCATCCTGAACCCGACAGTCTGCGCGGCCCCGAAAACGCGCTGGAAGGTGACCCAAGGGCGGCGCCGCAGGCATGGCGCACCGCAGTTCCCGAAGAACTCTACTCGACGCGATACATCGAGGAGCGCACGATCGATCGCCTGAACGAGTTTGCCCGGCAAAGGGATACCCCGTTTTTCCTCTGGGCAAGTTTCAATGATCCTCACCATCCCTTCACGCCTCCGGGACGATACTGGAACATGTATGATCCCGACGAGGTCGACCTGCCGGTTTCGTTTGCCTTGGGTGAAAGGGCGGACTGGCCGTCACGCCTTGGAAAGATGCGTCGCGACGGGCTGGCCAGCCTGACCGGCACTGCTGCGATCGCAGTCGATGAAGCCGAATTGCGCGCCGCGGTCGCCCTGACCTATGGCATGATCACGATGATCGACGACGCAGTCGGCGCCATTCTTCGCGAACTCGGGAATCTCGGTCTCGAAGAGGACACGATCGTCATCTTCCTGTCCGACCACGGCGACCTGATGGGTGAATTCGGCCTCCTCTTCAAGGGACCATTCCATTACCAAGCACTCATCCGCATCCCGTTGATTTGGGCAGACGGCCGCTCACGCGGCGCCCTGCACCACTGCGGATACGTCAGCACAATCGACATTGCCGCCTCGATAATCCACGCTGCCGGCATCATTCCTTTCAACGGCATGCAAGGCCGTCCGTTTGTCGATGATGACGGAGCGCCGGTTACGAGCCGGGAATGTGTGCTCGTCGAGGACGAAGTCCAAACCCGATTGCCCGGCCACGAGTTACGCGGCCGGGTCCGCACGCTGTTGGCCGACGGCTGGCGGCTCACGATCTATGACGGCATCGAGCCGGGCTACCTCTACAATCTGAACGACGATCCGAACGAAGTGGACAACCTCTGGGATGAGCCGTCTGCACAACTGGTCCGGTCCAAGATGATGGAACGGCTGGTACGCGAGATGATTGCCCATTCCGAGACTTCCCCTTTGCCGGAATATGCTGCGTAGGATCGGGCGTGGTGCCCGATCGAAAACAATGGAGGAACAAATGAATAGAATGACACACATCGTGGCCTGCGCTGTCGCGGCGATCATGACAGTTGCCGGAGTGACATCGCATGCCTTGGCGGATTACCCCGATAGGGCGGTCAAGATGATCGTCGGATCGGTTCCCGGCTCGGGGCCGGACGTTCTGGCCCGTTCAATGAGCGAAGAATTGGCGGCGGCGCTCGGACAGCCGGTCGTCGTGGAAAACAAGCCAGGCGCTGCCGGAAACGTCGCTGCGGCCGCCGTTTCACGCGGTGACCCCGACGGTTACGAGATCTTCATCGGAACCATCAACATGGCTATCGCCACCTGGTTACCGAAGGTACCGCCGTTCGATCCGGCTACTGACTTCGCGATCGTCGGCCGGGTCGCGTCCATACCCGATGTGGTCGTCGTTTCGCCGGATCTCGGACCCAAAACCATCGAGGATTTCATTGAGCTTGCCAGATCGAAACCCGGCGAACTGAATTATTCCAGTCCGGGCGTTGGCTCGCTCCAGCATATGGGTACGGACTCGATGGCCAGCATGAACGGCATCGAAATGGTGCACGTCCCGTACAAGGGTGGCAAGGCAGCAACGACGGCCGTGCTCGGTCGCGAGGTGGACATGTTCATGGCGGGAATGCCACCGGCGATTCCGCACATCAAGACCGGGGCACTTCTCGCTCTGGCGGTCAGCAGTGCCCAGCGGTTCGCACTGCTCCCCGATGTACCGACGCTGACGGAAACCGTGATGCCGGGATATTCGGCGGAAGCCTGGTACGGGCTTTTCATGGCGAAAGGAACGCCCGACGACATCGTCGCAACCGTAAATGCCGCGGCGAACCAGGCCTTGGCAGATCCGAACGTCATCGAGAGATTCGCCAATGCGGGCGCTGCCGTTGAAACAAGTACGCCGGCGGAATTTGCCGAATTCGTCGCCACGGAATCGGCGCGGTGGAAGATGAATCTCGAAGAGTTGGGTCTGGCCGGAACCCGCTGAATCACTGGACGACTCGACCGGCAGCTGCCCCAAGCTGCCGGTCATCCTGGCGGTGCATCGAGAGTCATTCGACCTCGCCGTGGCTTCGGTGCGACGCCGCCGCAACGTGCCCGGAAATTCGCGGACAACTGAATACCGACATTTAGGGAATCCTTTCCCGTCATTCGCCCTGTTTTCAGCATCCCCGGCTGCGTATACCGGCGTCGCGGATTTACGCGCCATTGCGCGTTGCACAGACCCGTGACAACGTTCTTGGATGTAATTCCCGCCCGCGCTGCCAACGCTTCTTGGGTGTTACCCTGGAATCTCGTCGAATGCCGATTGAGTCGGTGTCTCCTTCGAAAGCATCCGATACGCCACGGTGTCGTAATTTTTCGACTCTCGGAAAGAACGCGACATCCATGTCCGGAGCGGACATCATCGGGATCGATTTGGCCAGGTGGAGTATTCGGCGTCACGCCACTGCAGACTACCGACAAGTACATGGCACGTAAGCAACACCATTCCACGATCACCTCGTCGCGGTCAATGGTTTCCTCATTCCCAGCTGGTTTCCACGGTGTCGGCAGTCGCTGAGGCGATCATGCCGACGGGTCCCGGCAAGAGTCGTGTCGTGCCCGTCGGACGACCTCACCAATGACTTGACCGGCCGCCGGAATACCATCCGGACACGTACATTCGGTTCGATGCCCGGTTTGCCTGCCTCTACCTGCGTCCGGGATTCCTGGCGCGATCGAATCAAATCGGTTCAACCGTGCTTCCCTCCTGGGCTGAAGCACCGGAAGATGATATGAGCTCGGTCCCATGAAGCTGCCCGTTTGCATTTCCTGCCATTCGCCCGCCCGGAACACCGTGGGGCAGCGCGCAGATCAGTCCAGGCTGGTCGGGCCTTATTCGTCGTGACGGTGAAACCGTTCATTTCGTTTCCGCTGGATTGGTCATGACGCGTAGACTCCGTCAGGGGCTTTACGAAGACTTGCTGACCTCCGCTCTGGAGACGGAAGTCGATGCCCGAACAGCCGAAGGCTGGTCGGTGGAAATTCGCCCTGCCGACGCGACAGTCCGTCCAGAGTTCCTGGCGCGACATGTGTATGAACTCCTGCGACGTGCGCTCGAAGGGATTCCCGAAACTGATGGATCCCAGTCTACCGTTCAGACCGACCTGGTGAACCGTATCGTGGAGGTGCTTTTCGAACATGGCGCGATGGCTGACGACCGGGTTGCAGATGCGGCCCATCTGCTCCTCGAAGCGGTCGAAAAGCGTGCATTCGGCAAAACGCATCCGTCAATCCCACGCCCGGTACTCTCTCTCCGTCGAACCGGGCTTCTCGTCAATGGGCGCAGGGACGTCCAGATCGCCAGCGAGATCACACGGGAGATCCCCAGCGCAGACCGGATCGACCTCCTGTGCGCATTCGTGCGTCACTCGGGGTTGCGGTTGTTTCGCTCCGAGCTTGCGGAACGCGCGGAAGAGGGCGCACAACTCAGGGTGATCGCGAGCGTATACACCGGCTCGACCGAGCGTCGTGCACTCGACGCGCTCGTCGGTCTCGGTGCCAGGGTGAAGGTTTCATACGACGTCGCAAGGACACGACTTCACGCCAAGGCGTGGTTGTTTCACCGCAATAGCGGACTGCACACCGCCTATGTCGGTTCGTCCAATCTCACGCACATGGCCCAGGTTGACGGCCTCGAATGGAATGTCCGTTTGAGCGCGGCCGAAAACCCCGACGTCATCGAGAGATTCAAAGCGACATTCGAACAATATTGGCAGGAACCGGAGTTCGAGGACTATACGCCCGAACGCGACTCCAAACGGCTCGACGACGCGCTCTCACGACAGAAGAGCGGCACGACGCGCGACACCGTCACGGCGCTACCCTTGCTGGTGGATGTCGCACCCAAACCTCACCAAATGGTTGCCCTTGAGGCGCTTGAAGCTGAGCGCCTGCATGGACACAAACGGAACCTTGTGGTCGCCGCGACGGGCACTGGCAAGACCTGGATCGCGGCATTCGACTACAAGCGGCTGCGCGGCCAGAACGCCGATCATTCCCTGCTCTTCGTCGCGCACCGCGAAGAAATCCTCAGTCAAAGCCAGCAAGTGTTCCAATTCGTGCTGCGCGAACCGGGGTTCGGTGAACAACTGGTTGGAGGGAAACGTCCAAGCAAGGGCCGCCATGTCTTTGCTTCGGTCCAGTCCCTTGCCAATCGTATCGATGACATCGAACCCGACGGTTTCGACATGGTCATCGTGGACGAATTCCACCATGCGGCGGCTTCGAGTTACGATCGCTTGCTGCACCGCCTGAAGCCAAGAATTCTCCTGGGGCTCACGGCCACGCCCGAACGTGCAGACGGCCAGTCGGTTCTCGGGTGGTTCGACGGACGAATTGCATCCGAATCCCGGCTCTGGGACGCACTCGACCAGGGCCTGCTCTGTCCCTTTCACTATTTCGGAGTGAACGACGCGGCGGACCTTTCGACGGTCCGCTTCGAACGTGGACGGTATGTCCCGGGCGAACTCGATAACGTTTTTACGGGCGATCACGTTCGAGCCACTCGAATTCGCCAGGCTGTCGAAGAGTTCGTGACCGACCCGCACGGGATGCGTGCGTTGGGCTTCTGCGCCGGCGTCCGCCACGCACACTTCATGGCCGCCCGGTTCACCGAGTTCGGCTACCCGGCGATTGCACTCGATGCCGGGACTCCGCGCGACGAACGGCAGGCCGCACTCGCGAGACTGCGGCGTGGCGATCTGCGCGCCGTTTTCGCCGTCGATCTCTTCAACGAAGGTGTCGACATTCCTGAAGTCGATACCGTGCTCATGTTGCGTCCGACCGAGAGCGCCACCGTGTTCCTGCAACAATTGGGGCGCGGCTTGCGGTGGGCCGACGGAAAGCGTGTCCTCACTGTCCTCGACTTCGTGGGCCAAGTCCGGCGCGAGTACCGCTACGACGTGCGCTACCGGGCGCTGTTGGGTGGCACCCGCCACCAGGTCAGGCGGGCCGTCGAGGAAGGATTCCCGCTGCTCCCGCCCGGGTGCGCGCTCAAACTCGACCGCATCGCCAAGAGAACCGTATTGGCAAACCTGAAACAGGCCGTCCTCAATGCCCGCGCACGTCTCGCAGGTGACCTGCGTGCACTCGGACCTGAAACACGGGTCCGTGGCCTCATGGATGCCGCCGGCGTCGAACTCGAAGACATCTACGCACGACCCGGATCCGGGCATTGCTTTACGGAACTCCGCAGGCGGGCAGGCTTCGAATCGAGCGCCGTGGAGGACACTTTCCTCAAGGCGATCGGCCGACTGCTTCACGTGGATGATCGTGAGAGAATCGAAGCATGGCGGAAGATCCTGTCACCGGGCCATTCCAACCGGTTCTCGGATCTCCATGGCCGGGAACATCGTTTGGGCCTGATGCTGTTTGCCATTCTTGGCGGTCGTGGCAGGTCGATCGACGAAGCCGATCAGATCCTGGACCGAATCCGCGGGTCTGCCGAACTGCAGAGTGAAATCGACGACCTCCTCGACGTCCTCGTCGATCGCATTCGCACCGTCGCCCACCCGTTCGACCCGACTGGCGAAATTCCCCTTGCCGGCCACGCCACCTATACCCTGGGCGAGATCGTTGCGGCGTACAGGCGGATCGGCAGGGACGGGAAATTGGTCATGCCCCAAGGGGGCGTCCTCTGGGACGAAGCCACCAGGACGGACCTTCTGTTCGTCACACTGGAGAAATCGGACAGGGACTTTTCACCGACGACCCGATATGCCGACTACCCGGTCTCGCCGACCCTGTTTCACTGGGAATCGCAAAACTCCGCGTCGCCCGACACGAAAGCCGGACGCCGCTATGTCGCGCAGTCGTCCCGGGATACAAATGTCGTCCTTTTCGTTCGCGAGCGCAAAAGGGATGGCAGGGGCGAAACCCTCCCCTATCACTGCCTCGGCAAGGCCCATTACCTACGGCACGAATCCGAGCGTCCGATGAAGATATGGTGGGAACTGGAAATCCCGATGCCCGGATGGCTGTACCAGGCAGGCAAGGTCGTGGCGGGTTGAGGACCTGAATCACGGCTCCGGTCAACGATCGGGCGAGACAAGCGGATCTCAACGGGTTGTCGCATGCTCCCGGCAAGCGAACCGGCGGAACCCGTGCCGTTTTCGGCAACGTCCGCGGAATTTCGATTTGACAGGTCTCGGCCCGCGTAAATATCATTTGTATACAAACGAATCACGCGGACACCGGCCCGAAAGTGGATTACGCGATCCCGAAATCGCTGGATGATGCCTTTCCGATCCTCGGCGCAGGGACCCATGCGATCGTCGCTGGCGGCACCGATTTCTTCCCGTCTCTCGGCGACAACCCGCCCCCGGAAAATATCCTGGACGTGTCAGGCATCCCCGAACTCCAGGGCATCACCCGCCTCGATGGCGGCTGGCGCATCGGGGGCGGGGTCACGTGGACGGACATCATTCGGGCGCCATTGCCCCCGGCTTTCGATGCACTCAAGGCAGCTGCACGGGAAGTCGGATCGGTCCAGATCCAGAATGCCGGGACCGTTGCCGGCAACATCTGCAATGCTTCCCCGGCCGCGGACGGAATTCCGCCCCTCCTCGTGCTGGACGCTTCCGTTGAACTGGCGTCACGCCGCGGCATGCGCAAGCTGCCGCTCGAATCCTTCGTCACCGGCGTCAGGCAGGTCGCCCTGGAACTCGATGAAATCGTCACCGCCGTTCATGTCCCGGCCATCGCCGCGGAAACCCGCAGCGCGTTTCAAAAGCTCGGGAGCAGGAAATACCTGGTGATCTCGATTGCCATGGTTGCCGTCGCGATCAACACCGACGAAGACCACCGCATCGCGGACATCAGGGTCGCAATCGGTGCCTGTTCCCCCGTCGCATGCAGGATGACCTCCCTCGAGGATTCCCTGGTCGGCCTCCGGGTGAAGACAGGCGATGATCTCCCTCCTCTCGAACCGGCGCACTTCTCCTGCCTGTCACCGATCTCCGACATGCGCGGAAGCGCCGGGTACCGGGGCGTTACCGCGTCCCGGCTGGCCCGGAACGTCATTCTTCGCGCGCTCTGTCCGGAAACCTCCATCCATGCATAGCTGCCTCGAAATGCAGCCGGTGAAGTTCACGCTGAATGGAGATGACGTCCAGGCGCACCCGGTGCCCGGCGAGCGGTTGTCGGACACCCTGCGCGAACGCCTCGCAACCCGCGACGTCAAGGTGGGATGCAATGCCGGCGACTGTGGGGCATGTACGGTCCTTGTCGACGGAATTCCCGTCTGCGCTTGCCTGACTCCAACCCGGCAGGTCGCCGGATCGATGGTCGATTCCCTTTCCGGACTCGTTGCCCGCGACACTGCGGCACAGTCGCTCGCGACTGCATTCCTCGATCAAGGGGCTGCCCAGTGCGGGATCTGCACGCCCGGGATGATCGTGTCCGCCGTGGCCCTCTTGCGGGATGTCGAGTCACCCTCGGAATCCGACATCGAGGATGCGCTCGGCGGCGTCCTCTGCCGTTGCACCGGGTATCGCAAGATCATCGATGCCGTCATCCAGGCAAGCAGGACCTCGGTTTCGGGCGAAACGGCATCCAGGCGGGGTAACGGACGCGGATGGATCGGCACATCCGTGCGGCGGGTCGACGGCCTGGAAAAGGTCGAAGGCAGGGACCGGTTCGGCGACGACATCGCGCACCCTGAATCGCTTGTCCTCAAGCTCGTTCGCTCACCGTTCCCCCGGGCAAGGTTCACTTTTGGTGACCTTGATGCCTACCGCGATTCCCGTCCCGGCCCGGTTGCCGTACTGACCGCGGCCGATATCCCGGGCGTCAACCGGTTCGGTGTCATCCCCGGATTCGAGGACCAGCCGGTCTTTGCCGAGGCCGAGACCCGGTTTCGCGGGGAAGCCGTTGCCGCGGTAGTCGGCGAACCGGATTTCATGAGTGGATTCAAGGCCGAGGACTTTCCGGTCGCGTGGCATGAATTGGCCGCCGCCGAAGAGATGTCGGCCGCTCTTGCCGAAGGCGCTTACCAGTTGCACGAGGACCGGTCCGGAAACATCCTCTGCACCGGCCGCGTCGTATGCGGAGACGCCGGGAGCGCACTGGCCGGATGCGATCACCTGGCGGAGGCCACGTTCGGAACTGCCTTTGTCGAACATGCCTACATCGAGCCCGAAGCCGGCTACGCGGTGTGGAGCGAGGGCCGGATGACCGTCCACGCCTGCACCCAGGCGCCTGTCCTGGACCGGGAATGCCTGGCCCGGATCCTCGGCATCGGATGCGACGATGTCCGCATCGTCCCGACGGCAGTCGGTGGCGGATTCGGCTCCAAGCTCGATCTTTCCGTCCAGCCCTTCATTGCTCTTGCGAGCATGAAAACCGGCCGACCGGTACGGATTGCCTATTCGCGTATCGAGTCCATGCAATCCACGACCAAGCGTCACCCGTCCGAAATCCGTGTACGCATGGGCGCGCGGCCGGACGGAAAGATCACAGGCCTGGAAGTCATTGGCCGGTTCAATACCGGCGCTTATGCGTCCTGGGGACCGACCGTCGCCAACCGGGTCCCCGTCCACGCATCGGGGCCCTACCGAATCGACGATTATCGCTGCGAGGCGGTCGCGGTTCTCACCAATGGACCGCCGGCAGGCGCGTTTCGCGGGTTCGGCGTGCCCCAGGCCGCGGCGGCCGTCGAAACTCTTGTTGACAAGCTTGCCGAACAGGTCGGGATCGACCCCTTGAGATTCCGGATCATCAATTGCCTGGAAAACGGGTCGCACACGGTGACCGGACAACATCTCGATTCAGGCGTCGGGATCAGGCAATGCCTCGAAGCCCTGCAGCCCGCATGGTCCCGGCGACTGCGTGAGTCGGCAGAGTTCAACGCGGCTGCCCATTCACGGGACGACCCGCTGAGGCGGGGCGCCGGAATTGCCGCCGGCTGGTATGGGTGCGGAAACACGTCTCTTCCGAATCCGTCGACAATCCGGGCGGGAGTCCTGCCAGGCGGAGACGTGGTGCTTCACCAGGGCGCGGTCGACATCGGCCAGGGCGCAAACACGGTGATCGCCCAGTTGTTCGCGACCGCTCTCGGACTGCCCCTCGGGAAACTGTCGATTCTTGGAGCCGATACGGACATCACGCCCGATGCGGGCAAGACATCCGCATCGCGCCAGACATATGTATCCGGAAACGCCGCCCGCCTTGCCGGATCTGCGCTGAAGGCAAGGATTCTCAAGCTGTGCAATGCCTCGGACGACGCCATACTGGACTTTCGTGCCGGTGAAATTCACCTGTCCGGCCCTGGCTCCGAACACGTCATCGACCTTTCCCGAATGCCGGTTGACCGGCACGGGTACGTGCTGTCGGCCGAAGAAACCTATGACCCGCCCGTGACTCCGCTCGATGACCACGGCCAGGGCATCCCCTACGCGCAGTTCGGCTACGCGGCACATGTTGTCCTGGTTGAGGTCGACACGAGCCTCGGGTGCGTGCGCCCGTTGCATGTCACTGCAGCCCATGACGTCGGCAAGGCCGTCAACCCGTTGTTGGCCGAGGGCCAGGTCCACGGTGGCGTCGCCCAGGGCCTGGGCATGGCGCTCATGGAAGAATACATCCCCGGGAAGACCGAGAACCTCCACGACTACCTCATTCCCAGTATCGGTGACGTCCCGCCGATCGAGACCATATTCGTCGAGGAACCTGATCCGCACGGACCGTACGGCGCGAAAGGATTGGGCGAACACGTCCTGATCCCGACGGCTCCGGCCGTTCTGAACGCGATCGCGAATGCATGCGGCATCCGCCTGGAAGCGCTTCCGGCCTCGCCCTCCCGGGTCCTCGATGCAATCCGGAGCCGGGAACATGCGTAGGCCGAGGCGGGAGCGTCCGGAAAAGATCCGCTGCGATGCCTGTCCGGTCATGTGCTACATCGCGGACGGTCGTTCCGGCGCCTGCGACCGCTACGGAAACCAGGGCGGCAAGCTCGTACGGCTCGATCCGCTGACCGTCGTCGAGTCGGGTGTTGAAACAGTTCCCTTCCTGAATTCCGATGACGGTAGCGAATGGGACGGCGACCTGATCCAGGGAAGCCGCCAGTTCGTCACGGCGGTCGGAGCTGGAACAACCTACCCCGACTACAAGCCCGCGCCGTTCATTGTCAGCCAGGAGATCGATGGAGTCGACATGGTCACCGTGGTGACCGAGGGAATCTTCAGCTACTGCGGCGTCAAGGTCAAGATCGACACGGACAGTCACATCGGGGATGAACGCGCGCCGGTCCGCGTCGACGATGAGCCGGTCGGCCATGTCATGACCAGCGAATACGGGTCCAAGATGCTCTCCCTCGGCGGTGTCGAACACCTGACGGGCGGCGGAAAGAAAGAGGGCCGCGTGACCTGTGCGACCCTCATGTCGCTCTGCAACCGGGAGCCGGTCGAGATGTCGATCGACGACGGTGCAACGATTGTCGTCGAAGCCGGGAAACCTCCGATCGTCAACGGCTCGCCCGAGCGGCTCATGCGCGTTGGATGCGGATCGGCCACGATCGGAATGTTTGCCCGCCAGTGGCGGCCGCATGTCGACGAAGTCATTGTCATCGACGACCACATCACCGGAGTTCTTTCCGAACACCAGGCAGGAAAACTGCTTGGAATGGCGCCGACGGGCATCAAGGTCAGGGGCCGCCGGTCGACTCCGGGACGGTACTTCCAGGTCGCGGAACACGGCACGGGCTGGGGCGGCACCTCGATCGAGGATCCGCTGGACATCCTGCAGGAACCGGACAGGAGATTCGCACGACCCGGAATCCGGCTGCTGATGGTCTCGACCACGGGAGAACAGTGGGCCTACTACGAACTCGATGAAGAGCTTTGCCCGAAGCCGGCCGAAATCTCTTCCGAACTGCTGAAATCCGCGGAACGAATATCCGAGAACTGCGAACCGTCCGTGTGCTCGGTCCTTTTCATGGGAGGGGCCGGCGGGTCTCTTAGGGCCGGCGTTACGGAAAACCCCGTGCAACTGACCCGGTCCGTGCGCCAATCCCTGACACGCCTGACCTGCGGCGGAGCCCCGACCTACATCTGGCCCGGGGGCGGCATAACATTCATGGTCGACGTCATGGAAACGCCGACCAACGCCTTTGGCTATGTGCCGACCCCGGCTCTCGTCGCTCCCATCGAGTTCACCCTCAGGGTTTCGGATTACGATATCCTCGGCGGCCACACCGACCATATCATTCCCCTCGAGAGCATCATCGATCCCGACACGGACGCCTTCGGTGCCGAAGTTGATCAACCTGACGCGATTGCCAGGGGGTACGACATTTCGGCAATGCGGCGGACACAGCGATGATGTCCCGGCACGTAGCCGCACTCCTGCCGTGCCGAAAAAGGTTGCACCTGCAGCACGGCCCGATCAATCTTGTCATCGGTGCGGATGACCGGTCGAGTTCGGGGCAAAGCCGTACGGAGGCGTTTTCTGCGGCAGAGCATCGTTTCGCCACGGTACTCCATGAACTTGTCGCCGAACTCGACGAACTGCGCCAGGGCACGGATGGCCGGCCCAACGGATTCCGGAGCCCCGTTGCACGGCGCATGTTCGACGCCACGTCTCCCTTTGCACACGACGTGTTCGTCACGCCCATGGCGGCCGTCGCCGGTGCCGTGGCCGACGAAATTCTCTCGGCGA
Source organism: Paracoccaceae bacterium (assembly GCA_026707935.1). Taxonomy (GTDB): domain Bacteria; phylum Pseudomonadota; class Alphaproteobacteria; order Rhodobacterales; family Rhodobacteraceae; genus JAPPHA01. The sequence goes on along the minus strand of JAPOVX010000301.1, from coordinate 2,586 downwards.
TGATCGATGCAACCGATCTTCAACGCGCATATGTGAACAATGGTGGAGACATCGCGATCTACCTCGGCAGCCCACGCACGACATACCGGGCCGCCATTGCCGCTCTCGACTGCTCCACCATCGGTTCGGTCGAACTATCCGGCAGCGGCAAGACCTACGGCCTCGCCACGAGCGGCAAGGGCGGCCGCAGTCTTTCACTGGGTATCGCAGATTCCGTGACTGTCCTGGCATCATCGGCAGCCACGGCGGATGCGGCTGCGACACTTGTCGCGAATTCCGTCAATCTTGCCGGTGGTCATCCGGCAATCGAACGGCGTCCCGCGGCCGAGATTGACCCGGACAGCGACCTTGGCGAGCGAGACGTTGTCACGTCATGTGGGCAATTGTGCCGCCATGACATTGAACTGGCGTTGTCGCAGGGCGAGGCCCACGCATGTGAGTATCTGACCAAAGGTCTTGTCACAGGCGCCGCACTGTTTCTCCAGGGCCAGTCGAGAATCGTCAACATGGGGCTGGCACTGACCTGAACCAAATAGACAAGGGAGTTGTCTGACATGCCTGAACCCGTCGTCCGGAAGACCGTGTCGTCGATGGAGGAAATCTTCCACGAGGGAGGGCCCCTGCCGGCGACGACCCAGCGCCGCGCCTGGATCATGACCGTGATCGAGAATCCTTTTGCCGGGCGCTACGTGCAGGAAATCACCGGTTTCATGGACGACCTGAACCCACTCGGCCTGTCCATGGCAGGGCGTCTCATCGAGGTTCTCGGCGGCGATGCCTCGCTCGTCCAGGGTTACGGAAAGGGAGCGATCGTCGGAACTGCCGGCGAACTTGAGCACGGCGCCCTCTGGCACGCCCCCGGCGGTTACGCCATGCGGGAACTCCTCGGCGATGCAAGGGCGATCGTGCCTTCAGCCAAGAAGGTCGGTGCGCCCGGAGTTCGCATGGATGTTCCGGTCACCCATATCAACGCTTCATACGTACGAAGCCACTTCGATTCAGTCGAAGTCGGCGTGCACGACAGCCCGCGGGCGAACGAACTCGCCGTCGTGCTGGTGATGACGACCGGCGGGCGTATCCATGCGCGCTCAGGCGGTCTGGCAGTCGAGGATGTGAAGGGGGAAGACGGGCTGAGATGAACCTACAGATTCGAAAAATCGTTGTCTGGGTTGAGGAAACCCACCGTGAATGCGGCCGCAGCATCGAACCGGCAACACGCAAGGCCGTCGCGGTCGCGGTTGTCGCCAATCCGTTCGCAGGCCGGTACGCCGAGGACCTTGAGCCCCTGATGGAAACCGGGGCCGAACTCGGAGGGCTTCTCGGGAATCGATGCGTCGATGCGCTCGGGATCCGTCCCCATGCGGCGGAGAGCTACGGTAAGGCAGCCATGGTCGGAGAAAACGGCGAACTGGAGCACGCGGCGGCGATCCTCCATCCTCGCCTCGGAACGCCGCTTCGCGCCGCGGTCGAGAAGGGAGCCGCGCTTGTCCCGTCATCGAAGAAGATGGGCGGACCCGGGCAGGTTCTGGATGTTCCATTGGGGCACAAGGACGCGGCCTACGTCCGATCGCATTTCGACGGCGCAGAGGTCCGGCTGAACGACGCACCGCGCGCAGACGAGATCATGGTGGCTGTCGCCGTAACCGACAGCGGACGCCCGTTACCGAGGATCGGGGGGCTGACGGCCGATGAAGCAGTTGGAAAAGACGGATTGCGGTGACCGGTTCCCCGCCGGCGGCGGTGGCGGGATCCGCGTCGCTTTCCGTAATCGTCCCTGCCTGACGGATCGTGCATTGCGGCGCACCGGTAGCGAATCGTGCCGGAGTCGTGCCCACACGGATAACATGTGGCTTTTTGATGGATAACGGCAGGCCATTCGAAAGGGACGAACCCGAGTACAGACTGGACGACCAGGTCGGCTATCTTCTTCGACTTGCCTACCAGCGTCACACCCTGATCTTCCAGGATCACGCACTCAACAACCTGACGCCGACGCAGTTTTCTGCATTGATCAGGCTCTCCGAATGCGGTCCTTGCTCCCAGAACCAGCTCGGCAGGCTGATCGCCGTTGATGCTGCAACCATCAAGGGGGTGGTTGACCGCCTTTACGACAAGAAACTGGTCTCGCTCGAAAAGGACGCAAACGACCGGCGGAGAATCCTGATTTCGCTGTCCCCGAAAGGCCTGGACATGGTGGCCGGACTTCGGACCATGGGTCGCAGCGTGACCGAAGCGACGCTGGACGCGCTTCAAGCCAGGGAAAGGGCGGTTTTCCTGAGGCTCCTCAAGAAACTCGTTTGAGCCATACGCGTTTCTTGAATGCGCCGGAAGGTATCTCCGGATCCGGCACGAGGATTGAACGCCCGGAGCGGGCTTCGATCTGGGAGGATTCTTCGGGGATCCCCAAGGGGATCAAGGTGTGATGCAGCATGCCTGCCACACGAGGACGCGGGTCGGCATGTCGTACGCACGCCCTCTCGTTGGTCGCGCTGATACGCGATGCAGGCCGTCGCCGCATGCAGACATGACCCGGCCGTTGAGGCCCAGGCGCCCGTCTTCGTCTCGCCCCGGTACCCAGACCGTAAA
>JAPOVX010000378.1 GCA_026707935.1 Paracoccaceae bacterium | reverse complement strand
ATACAGCCATCAAACGCCGAAAATAAAGGCCATCACCCCCTTACCGAACGCTTACGACTCTTTTTCACGATGCCGATTCCCGCAGCTTCTGGCGGCCCTTTTTCCATACCTTGACGAGATCTTCGGGCGCCTTGCTTCAGCGGAACGGGCGGGCATCATTGGCGTTGTGGTGCTCGATGTAACCTTCGATCGCCGCGATGCACTCGTCGAGCGAGTTGAAGATCGCGTGCTCGAGCCTTTGCCACGAGAGCTTGGAGAAGAAACCCTCGACCGCATTCATCCACGAGGCCGAAGTCGGGGTGGAACATCCAATTGCCGTTGTCCTTCAGCCATTGGTTGACCTCGGCCGACTTGTGAGAGAGGAGATGTTGTCGAGAATGACGTAAACCTCCGGGTTCCGGGCTCGGTCCCCTCGGAGACGTGCTCGAGGAAGGCGAGGAATTCCTCCGGGCGGTGACGCGCGACCATCTGGCCGGTGACCGTGCCGGTGGCGACATCGAGGGCCGCCATCAGGCAGGTGGTGCCGCTGCGCCTGTCATCGTGGGTGCGGGTCTCGCGATGACCGGACTTGATCGGCAGGGGCGCCTGCGTCCGTCCCAGCGCCTGGGTCTGCGTCTTACCGTCCACCGAGGTGACCACGGCGCGGCTGTGCGGGTTGATCAGAGGCCGACGACGTCGCGGACCTTCGTAAGCGATTAGACTACGGCGCCAGTCGAATGCCTCACCGTCGTCACCGGGCGCGCCGTGGCCATGCCCATACATGCTCCCCATGCAATCCTGGGCTTCGGCATCAGCCAGATCCGCAAACGTCCGAAAGTTCCTGATCGCAACGCCGATATTGCGGCTTTGCCATGCCGCAAAACCATAGATCCAATGGTTGCTTCATTCAACAAGACGCCCGTCGCGGATCACCCGCGGAAAGGCCCACTGTTCAGGTTTTGATCGGGGCCACTAATCTGGGGCATTTGGTATCAAGTACGAGCTTGGCGTCCGGTCATCTCTTGTTCAAATTTCACCTGAATCCTGGGAGCAGAGTTTTCTCGCCTGTTCGAACGCCTTGGAAAAACCGATAAGCGAAAACGTGTCCGTGGTTTTGGTTCCCCTGGCACTGATCCCGGTAATGACCGCGGTGGCTCCGCGCCTGAAAGCGTCGTGGATTTTTCGGTCTTCTTCGGGATCGGCCGCCCAGGACCATTCTCCATCCACGTAGAAAATGAACGTGTTTCCGCTGACGGTCAGTTTTACTGTCTCGTCGGGATCAAACGGGTAACCGCCGGTAAACGAGACCTCTCCGTCCACCGAGATTTTCGGCTGAAACATCACTGCAACCTGAGTGATGCCACGCCGCACCGAAACCGGCTTGCCTCCGCGGGTATTGCGTGAGCGTTGCGGCACCGAGGCCGCGAGACACTGTTTCCGGTCCTCCGTTTCGTAAACGTAAACGGACCACTTTTGAATTGTCTGGACGGGTTTGATGGTGATTTCCTGAGCAGACGCAGGTGATGCGACCAAGCTCACAACCATCGTGGCGCGTGCCAGCCGTTCAAGGCGAAACACAACGGACTCCTGCTGCCTCCATCGTTCACGCCCCTCTGACATGAATCACCGATTCAAGCAAGACGATTGCACCGTTAAAACACGTAAAACACACGCTAAATTCTACATTTAACACGCTAAACACACGAACAGTCACTTATTATGCGGCCAGGATTGCGGTATCGTGCCCGACCATGATGACGCGACGGCTTGAGAACGCGATTGATCAAGTTTTGGCCAATAAAACAAGGGCCGCGCCGGTCGCATCCTTACCCGCACGGCGGACGACTCTTTCCGGAAATGTTCACGGCGCGCGGCTGATGCCATGGGCCGCGCCGCTCTCGGCGGAGTTCGGGGCGAACCATCGCAACCCGGCAAGAAGCTGCGTCCCGAAAACCATCGTGGCCACGCGAGGCGGAACATCGGACCAGGTGGCGGAAATCGTGTTCTCCCGGATCTCGTCACCGAACGGCCCCCTCGGTTCAGTCGGGTCACCTTTCGGGTCAAAGGCATGAAGCCGTTGGACGGAAGATCGCGAAAGAGGGGAATGAATCGGCAGCTGAGGAAGCGGGTAGCAATAGAAATTTGCCACCTGATGGTGCGGAAATCCGTGCAAGGTTCCAGGCCGGGAGACATCGTGCCCCCGGGAAAGCGGCAGGGCGACAATGTCGGGCACGTCGCGATGCGGGCCTCCGGTTCTTTCACCTTCCGGACCGCCGGCGGCACCGTCCATGGAATCTCTCGCGGGCATTGCAGCATGGTCCAGCGCGGTGACGGCTACGGCTACGGCCACGGCCCCGACAGGTTTCTGAAGAAAGATGAGGAAACGATTCATGGAACCGGCGATGTCGCGTTCATCCCTGCCCCGAAGGGCGGGGTTTCCTGCGGGTTGGACCGATGAATAGCCGTGCAGGACTGAACGCGCCTGCTGCGCTCGCGGGGCCGACCGGGCGCGTGAGCGCCGCCGAATTCAGCGACAGCTATGTCGAAGTCACGGTGGACCTGGAGAAAACCGGGAACACGGCAATGGCCCCGCTGGAGGACGAAGCGAACGGCCGGTTCATCGGGAACGCGGGCCTTTGGGAAGTGCCCGGCCCGTTCCATGACAAGGGCTCATGGTCGAGGGAAATCAAAGGGGTCGGCACCGTCGGCGAGCCGGGCCGGAACGCGAAGGCCAGGTCCAGCCTCGACCGCGTCATCCCGAACACGGGCTGGACAGACCTGTGCCGGATGCTGGACGTCAAGGCCGCGAACGCAATCACGGTCAACCCGGCTTGCACGTCCAAGCCTGCCATGAATTCGGAACGGCTGACGGCCGCAACCGCAAATCCCAAGCTGGGATTCACTGCGCGGCCTGCGGCCAAGCCGATAACGCCGACCTGAATGCAGCGGAGGACATACCGGCGTCCGGGATTGGCGCGTCTCCACGGCGAGGGGCGTTTGCATCGGCAACCCCAGCGACCCGTGAACTCAATGCGGAGGCTGCCTAATGGTTCGCCAGGCATATGATTCCCAAAGGGAAAACCCGCCGCACGAAATCTCGCCGTCGGTGCTGATAGTGGAGGGTGTGATTGCCGATTTCAATAATCATTCCGACAAAGAACAGGCCCAAAAGCCTCGTCGCTGCCGTGAAGTCGGCACGGGGGGCAATTCCGGCAGGCGGAGAAATCATTGTTGTTGATGACGGAAGCAGGATCCCGGC
>JAPOVX010000089.1 GCA_026707935.1 Paracoccaceae bacterium | reverse complement strand
TACGTCCATCGTCTTGACGGCCTGTGCCTTCAGTTCGTCCAGCGCATCGAGCACGCCCTGGGCAAGGCACATGGGCTGTGCCCAGGGCGCACCCTTCCTGATTTCGGACATGACCCGATCCTCGCCGATCACGATGGATCCGCTCGTGCAGCTATAGCTGACGACATCCGGTTTCAGATCGGGCTGTATGCGGGACGCCGCATCCGCCATATGATCGATGTGACGCAACAGCGTTTCGCCGGTTGTATGATCTTCGGTCTTCAGCCGGGTGAAATGCACCGCGACGCCCTCGGGGGCCATGTCGAAGAAATCGGCTTCCGACGCGAGATCCGTCGACATGAGGATGAACCCCAGGCGGGCGCGATGGTGGCGGCCCTCGTCCAGGATCGGGTTCCAGCTCCTGGACGAGACGGCGTCGCCGGACTTGAACATGTGAACGCCTTTTTTTCAGAATGTTGTCAGGTTGTTTCGTGGCAGAATGCTGAAGGTGGACTGCCCAGGCTGGCAGCGGGCACATGCTATTCCTCCTCCGCCCCGTCACACGGCTTCATGGACCGCAGCGAGGAATTTGTGTGCTGTTCCCAAATGCACGTTTTCGAGCATTTCGGCCAGCGTTTCCTGCTAATTGATTCCCCATAGCGGAAGAATTGGACGCGTTCGGAGATGTCACGCACAAACTCGGTCTGTCAGGTCACGATCGGCAATGTGAATTCACTCCTGGAGACAAGCCCGTGATGGACCTTCGTGACCTCACGGTACACGGGATCGAACTGGCCTTTGCCGACTACCGGGGCAAGCAATCCTCATGCCTTCAGAAGTCCTCGGGGTCCTTGCCTTGGCCGGCAACCCGAAATCAGTATTGCGCGGGTCCTTTACTGAATTCACACGTCCAATCGGGAACGCAACCGGTGTCCCGGGTGCACCTACCTGCCGATTCAATCTGGCAAACAACACCGGCAAGAGTTACAGGGCATTCACCAATGTCCCCCCGTGCTTTTTGCACCCAAGTGCATGGCTACAGGATCCGGACCAATTGCCTTGTCACCGCTTGCGTCTGGAGTACTCCATGCCAAAACACCTCTCTCGCGATGAACTGGTTGCCGGCCTGCCGGAGATTCTTGCATCACCGATCGACAATGGCGCGCTCGTCGCCATTGTTACCCGCCTAGCCTCGGAACAGCGTGTGGAACCGAGGAAATGCAACGTCAGCGTTGCCGGCGGTCTTGACGGCGACCGGTGGGCAGATGGCAACCGGACGACTGACGGGAACGGGACCCTGCACACGGACGACCAGATATCCATCATGAACGCGCGCTGCATTGCATTGATCGCCCAAGAGCGCGAGCGATGGGCCCTGTCCGGCAACAACCTGATCGTCGACATGAACCTGACGCCTGAAAACTTGCCGCCCGACCAGCGTCTGTCAATTGGATCCGCGGTCATCGAGATTACGCGGAAGCCACACAAGGGTTGCGCCAAATTCATCGACCGTTTTGGCCGCGAAGCCTGCGTTTTCGTCAATACCGGTGAAGGGATTCGAAACCGTCTTCGCGGAGTGTATGCACGTGTCGTCAAGGGTGGTGAAATCGCGGTTGGCGACAGGGTGTGCAAACTCGCTTGACAGCGACGGAGAACAATCGTTTCCGGGAGCACGAACCGTGTCAGTCGGAATTTCGTTGGCCCTGTCCGTTCGAGTTCGCTTCCCGATGTCGGCACATCTTCCCCTGCAGGATCGGCCTCGCGGTTCTTTCCCGAATCATGCGGCCAGGTTCGGCAGAGCGCGCGCGGTCGAAACAAGCCTGCCGGGCGTGAAACGTGCTTCAGGCCGCATGCCATTGCGGAGCAACTTTCGCACAACCCGGATTAACGGGAGAACGCCTGAGAGACGAACGGGAGAGTTGCGGGATTCATGAAGTTTGGAACACGGTACAGTGGCGAAGGCACCTCCGCCATCATGCTTGGTCAGGACGGCCTGGCAAGGGATCTGGACAAGGTCGCAACCAGGTCCGGCCTGGGCGAGATCACGTCGATTCTTGGATTGGTCGAGGCCGAAGCGCGAAACCCCGGTCTTGTTCGAGAACTGGACGTTGAATCCGTCCCGGGCTTCCCGGTCGACGGCATCGACTGGGCTCCTCCGGTCCCGAATCCCTCCAAGGTTCTGGGCGTTGCCTTCAACAACATCGAACTGATGAGGCGGGCACACAGGGATCCTGGCGTCCCAAACTATTTCCTGAAACCTCCGTCGGCGCTCCAGGGCCACAAAAAGCCGATAATCGTCGACCCCGAATGGGGCGCGGTCATTCCTGAACCGGAGATCTGTGCCGTCATTGGCAAACGCGCCAGGAACATCAGGGAATCGGACGCCCTCGACCACGTTTTTGGCTATACCGTGCACAACGACGTCACCAGTCACGGGCTCAAGTTCGGCAAGGATGCGATTGCCGTAACCTACGACCGCGACATGGCCCGGCCCGAGTTCTTTTCCTGGCGCAATCTTCACGGGCCAGACGATACCGACGCATACTACGTCTACCACACCCGCTCGAAGGGCACCGATACATTCGGACCCATGGGTCCCTGGATCACCACGCGCGAATGCGTTCCGGATCCCAATGACCTGCATGTGACCGGAACCATCGACGGGGAAGAGTTCACGCGGGACCAAACGGGAAACTACCGGTTTTCGGTCGAGGCCTGCATTGCAGAGGCCAGCAGGTACTTTACCTTGTTTCCGGGAGACCTCATTTCGTTCGGAACGACCGGAAAGGGTACCGGCCGGTTTCCACGCGGCCACAAGAGCGTCCTCCTCGGCGAAACCCTGGGGACCGTCGCCATAGACGTTTCATGTCTGGGAAGACTGGAAAACCCGATCAGACACATTCAGTCATTGTCGGAAAGGCCGGCGCCCGCACCCAGGAGGCGCGACTCGTCCGACGCGGGCGCATAAGTCCTGGCGGCCAATTCCTCCAGTTTCGCCCAGTCGGAATCAGTTGGGTGGAACCTCCTCATTCGGAGTGGTCGGCACCCGGTGCCTCGTTTCCGGCGAACCGATACGCGCTTCACGAACGCAACATCCAGGCCACGACGCTCCTGCGAATGGGCGAGTCCGTATCCGTCGGTGAACAAGGAGGCGCCCTGCCACTCCAAGCAAAACCCGGTGTGCGCCAGTCTCGCGGCAGATGCTGCAAAGGGGACGAGCAATACCGGCCTGGCAACCTGCTCCAGGGTAATCCCCGCAGCCGTGATCGACGAAGCATGGTCGGAAATCGCCATGCCGGTCAGCAACGGGCACAATATGCCGGTAGGAGAGTTCCAGGCAGCGGCCGTGACCTGGGGAGAACCCGGATCCCGTTTCTTCGGTTCCCTCGGGTCATTGCCCGACAGCAACCCGGCCAGGGCAGCGCAACCATCGATTCCGGCCGCGCACAGCCATCGAACCGCCCGACCGGCATCTTCCGAAACGCCCCAGTAGTGACCGGCACCGCGCGCAGCCTTGAGCGCCATGGCCTCGATTTCGGATAGCGATCGACTCATGGCACGTTTGCGGACCTGGGTTCCGGTTCCGGGTAGATCCAGGTGTCGGAGTCCCGGGTCGCCAGGTCGTCCGGAAACGGCGCACCGGCGAACATGCAAATCCGAACCCAGCGATCCGAGCGGGGATCAAAGTTCGTGGCCCCGAAAAAGGCCAGTTTCGAACGCAGCATATCGATCGGGAGCAGTTCCGCACTGACGAGATTGTCCCGGATTTCGCAATATTGTCCGGCGCGACATCGCTGGACGCGGCGGATCACGTGCCGGTGACCGGGATGTTCAAGCAGAAATCCGGCAATGATCCGGTCATCGGGCCACTCGGCAAGCGCGTTGTACGTGCAAACCGCGTCCCGGGCCGTCGCAATCGGTTGTTCGTACATTTCGAGAGGCTCCTCGAACCGTTCTCCGAGGCGCGGTTCCAGTTTTTCTTCGGAAACGTACCAGACGCGCGCAATGGATTCGGGAGACTGCCAGTCGGTCCCGAACGCCCACCCGAACTGCCCGGTGATCAACTGCCTGACCTGACCGACCGTCATGGAACCGTCAATGTCGCCGGAGTCGAGATTCCGGTCTTCCATCGACTCGGCCAGCTGGTCGACAAGCCCGGGATAGGGTTCGAGAATCAATGACACGACCAGTTCCTGGCCTTCAACGCTCAATTCGGTCTCGGACCAGAGCACCAGCTGGTCCCAGGGAAACTCGTCGCCGAGGTCCCGGGTTTCCAGGTATCCGGCCAATGCATCGAGGTCCCGGCGCAAGTCCGCGATCTTCGCGCGTTGCATGGGGTGATCAGATTTCCAGAGCCGTGCCTGCCGCGAACTTCGTTCGACGAGGTCGCGAAAGACCGCGATCTCCCTCTCCGTCGCCGCATGTACGGAGCGGACCGCGGCAATGGCCTGTTCCCTGGCCGTGATCCAGTTGTTGTAGAGTACGGGATGATCGACGATGAACGGGGCCATGCCCAGACCCGTGGAGTTGCCGATCCCCAGTCGTTGAGCGACCCGATCATCCAGGCGCGTGCCCGGAGAACCACTCCTTGCCCGGGCGAGATGATTCACCAGGTCCCGAACGAACGTCCGGATCAGGTACACGGTCAGCATCTCGGCTTGAAACGGAAGCCGCAGCTCGGGGCGGTCGCGGACGACGCTCCTGTCGGCCGTCCCGAATTTACCCGACGCATAAACCGCGGTCGTCCGCATCAGGTACCCGACGCGCTCGATTTCGCCGGGGTCGGGCTGTCCGCCGGCCGCGAGGGAATCGACAACATGCCGCCACAGGCGCACGGATCGGTTGGCCCGTGAAAGGACGAGTTCTTGTTCAGTCAATCGGCCTGCTTCCTGGAACGGGACGTTGTCTTCCAGGCGGTCAAGATCGCGCGTGGTCGGAATGCCGTCGAAAAGGGCGAATGTTGCGTCCCACGCTTCGGCAATGACCCGGTCCGACCGCAACTCGTCGGGCAAGTCATGGGCAAAGGAAACCAGGGAATATGTGCGACCCCCGGTTGCCTGGACCGAATGAACCGACCTCCCGATGCCGTTTCCGTCGATATCGAACACGCCGCGCGAAAACCGCCAGTTTTCGCGGGCCATGCGTCGCGTCAGCACGCGCATGAAACTCAGGCGGCACTGATGAAACGAACCCAGGCGTTCGAGGCGCATGACCTTGCCGGGCCTCCTCAGGGGAACTCCGGTTGTCCTTGTCCCGAGCGACATCATGTCACCGAACGGAAACTCTCGTCGAAAAACCGGTACCAGTTGCCGCCCAGAACCGCGCCGATCTCGTCATCGTTCATCCCGGTCGATCGGAGGCCGGATTCGATATTCGCAAAATCGCGGTTGTCACGGAACCATTCGGGCATCGGTGGAAATCCCGGCGCCGACGCGGACCCCTCCCCGTAATCGATGTCGCGGGTCCAACGGCCAGTGCGCATCCAGGTGACGACGCTGTCAGGCTGATCTTGGCAAAGGTCGGAGCCAATCCCGAAATGCTCGATCCCGAATTTCTCCACGGCCCGTGCGATCATTTCACTAAACGAATCGAGCGTGCAGGAAGAACCGTCCCTGAGATGGTGGGGATAGATCGAAAATCCCATGATTCCGCCGTTTCCGGTGACCGCGCGGATGACATCGTCGTTCTTGTTGCGAAGCGACGGAGACCATTCGAGAGGATTGGCGTGAGAAATCGTGATGGGCCGCTGGGAAAGGTCCGCCGCCTCGATGGTCGAGCGCGGACCGGAGTGGCTCATGTCGATCACCAGGCCGACCCTGTTCATCTCCTTGATCGCCTGGCGCCCCATGCGCGTGATTCCACCGTCTTCCGCCTCGTAACATCCGGAAGCCAAAAGCGACTGGTTGTTGTAGGTCAGTTGCATGAACCGCAGCCCGAGGGTGTGCAGGATTTCGATCAGTCCGATGTCACTTTCGATCGGACTCGAGTTCTGTGCGCCAAAAAAGATCGCGGTCCGGCCGGACTTGCGCGCGCAATCGATGTCCGCCGCCCACTGTCCCTTGCATATGAACTCCGGAAACCGTTCAAACCGCCGGTTCCAATCCTCCAGGTTCGTTACCGTCTCCCGGAATCCCTCGTGATACGCGACGGTCACATGAACTGCAGACAACCCTCCCGAGCGCATCTGGCGGAAAACCTTTTCCGACCAATTGGCATACTGCAATCCGTCAATACGCATCATCCGAATTCCGCTTTCCGATTCAGCTGCCTGTCCACCGGACCGGCTCCCGATACTGGTTCCTCTGCGCGTTCACCGTGTTCTTTCCAAAAACCTCCCACCGCATGGCTTTTTTTTGGCCCGGAACCGAATTCGACATCTTACCCGGGTAAGGTGTCCGGTATTCGAAATACACGCATGTGCGTTCGGGCATCAGGCACCTTTCGTACCATTTGCGCAAGCCGATTCAGGCGCCCGGCCGCACGCCTACCGGCTCGGAAGCGGGAAATCGACAGCGATTGCCGAGGGATGCGCATCGTCCGGGCCGGTTCTCCGGGTGCAATCCGTTGGTTCACATCCAACTCGCGGGCAGCAACAGACCGAGGTTCCGCAACTGACAAGAGCCTCATGCCATCGATTGCACGTACCGATTTCGCGATTCCCGACCATGCCAAATTCCGCGACCGATGCGACACCCGGCACGAACCGGACGAAACGATGCGTTGGTTTCACCCACGACCTCGAACACCCTCCACACCGTGCGGCGTCGAATCCGGGCCGACCGGGTTCTTCCCTTCCCCCCGGCCGCGGGGTGTGCGCGGGGTATGCACGCGACACCGTGACAAAAAACCGCAACGTGTGTACTTCCCGAGCGCGGACCAATTCCGGTCAAACCACAATTCTGGGTCTGGACGCGCCGATGACAACAGAACGACGCAAAAGACGCTCCGCGCGACCCGGCGGACGCGCCGCCCGGCGAGCCCTGAGATCGGCAGTCGACTCGACGATGTTGCCGGGACTCGAAAACCGTCTCCCTCGCTGCGAGATCCTGGACACGGTTGAAGTCGAGCGAATCGATAACGCTTCGATGGCAATACTCGAGAATGTCGGCGTCGTGTTCAGGGACGAGATCGCGTTGTCGGACTGGAGGAGGGCCGGAGCTAAAGTCATTGACGAACGCGTCTACATTGACCGCGGCCTGGTGCGGGACCTCGTCAGTACGATCCCGCACGAATTCACCTACCATGCCCGAAACCCGGCAAACAACCTTCGGTTGGGCAGCCGCCACACGGTGTTCGTTCCGATGACGGGCGCGCCTTATCTGCGCGACCTGGATGACCAGCGCCGCAACCCCACGCTGGAAGACCTGGCCATGTTCCACAAGCTGAGCCACATGCTTCCGGCGATGCACAGTTCGGCACACCACATCGTCGAGCCGACCGATCACCCGGTCAGCCATCGTCACCTTCGCATCACGTACTCTTCGATGAAATTCTCGGACAAGATGTTCATGGGCATGACGACATCCCCGAAGAACGCGGAAGATGTCATGGACATGTGCGCCATTCTCTTCGGTGACAGGTTCATGGAAGATCATCCTGTCACGACCGGGAACTGCAATGGCAACTCGCCCCTGGTATGGGACGAGACCATGCTCGGAGCCATGCGCGCTTTCAGCCGGCGCAATCAACCGGTCCTCTGCTCCCCATTCGTGCTCGGTGGCGCAAACACGCCTTCGAGCGTTCCCGCTGCGGTCGCTCAACTGAATGCCGAGGCTCTGTCCGCACTCGCCTATACCCAGGTCGTCCGCAAGGGCGCGCCGGCCGTATACGGCCACTACCTGTCCACGGTCAGCATGAAGTCGGGCGCACCGATGGCCGGAACTCCCGAAATCTCCCTGATGAACTTCATGATTGGCCAGATGGCGAGACTCTACGGAATTCCGTGGCGGACTTCGAACACCCTGGGCGGCTCCAAAATCCTCGACGCGCAGGCCGGTTACGAGAGTGCAACGACGCTTTCTGCCGTCATGCACTCCGGAGCAAACTACATCTGGCATTCCGCCGGCTGGAATGAGGCCGGGATGCATTGTTCCGTCGCCAAGTTCATCGTCGATGCCGAACAGTGCGCAATGGCCTACCGCATGGCGCAAGGGCTCGACTGGAGCGATTTCGACCGCGCCGTCTCGGCCGTGCGCGATGTCGGTCCGGGAGGCCATTTTCTCGATCACCCTCATACGAGGGAGACATTCCAGACCGCGTATTTCCTCCCCGAACTGTTTGACAACAACTCGATCGAGCAATGGGTTGCGGAGGGTAGCGTGGAGACGACCGAACGCGCCCTGTCCTACGCGAGAAAGCTGCTCGACGCATACGAGGAACCGATACTCGACGCGGACAAGGACGAGGCATTGCGCGAATATGTTGCCCGTCGCGAACGTGAAATCCCCGCTGAAGACGCACTGAACCAGACGTTTTGAGTCAGTTCAGGTCGTGGTTCAGCAGCTCGTGAGTTCGTTCCAGGGGCCGTGCTGCGGAGGGGATGCCACGTGCCCGCACCCGGTTTCCGCGGTTCCCGGCTTCAAGACCGGCATGGGGTCTCCGGCAGGGCGCAGAGCGCATTGACCAGGCGCATCTGATCCACGGTCGAACAATTCGTGTGCAGTAGCCGTGGCGATGCGAACACCAGGCTCAGGCCCTTGCCCCGGCTTATCGCCACGTTGAGGCGTTCGCGTGACAGCAGGAAATCCAGCCCGCGGGTTGTCTCCTCGGCCGATGATGCGGTCATCGACACGATTGCGACCGGCGCTTCCTGACCCTGGAACTTGTCGACGGTTCCGACGCGGATTTCGGGCAAGGCGTCGGACAATGCGTTGACCTGAGCGTTGTACGGCGCAACCACGATGACGTCATTCTCGCGAAGCGTGCGGCTCAGGCCGTGCCGGTCGGACCACCTGCCTTCCAGCAACCTGTCGATGGTTCCCCGGATGGCCGTTACCTCCTCGGGGCAGACCTGGGCACGGCCCTCGTGGGTGACCGGAACTCGCCAGGCGCCGGAAGCGGGCAAGTCAGAAACGTCCACGGACTGGCGCGCAGTCGACGGGTGGCTTCCCAGCCGACCTTCATAGTGTTGCACGGAAATGTAGGCACAGAGATCCGGATGCATTCTCCAGGATTCCGGGAGGAAGATGCCGCGTTCCGGATCGACGTTGCGGCCGTCACCCAGGATCCAATCCAGGCAGGACAGGTTTGCGGGATGCGGATGCGCGCCCTGTATGACCTGCGGCAGTTGCCGGGGATCGCCGATCAGCACAAGGTTTTCCGCCGCATTTGACATCGCGACGAGATTGGCCAGCGGGACCTGGCCCGCCTCGTCGACAAAAAGGTAGTCGAAGGCGCCCTCGACTTCGTCCCGCGAAAACAGCCAGGCCGTTCCGCCAACCACATGGGCACCGAAGATCGCGGGATCGTTGTTGTTCGTCACGCAGGAAATCGCGTTCTCGACTTTCGCCGGAAGCTCCACGCCGCGCGCAACCTTGTGGGCAAGCTTCACATCGCCGAGGCCGAGGCTGGAATACCCCTCACGAAGCGCGCAATCGCATTCCATCAGAACGTTTCGGATCGCCTCATGGCTGTTGGAGGAGACCGCGATGCGTTTCCCGTCCTGCACGAGCGCGAGAATCGCCCGCGCCGCCACGTAGGTCTTCCCGGTCCCGGGCGGTCCCTGAACCGGAAGAACGGACCGGTCCATGGCCCGAACCGCAGAGACCACGCCGTCGAGCATATCGGCATCCTGGCCCAGGGGAAGCGGCGCGCGGCCCCGGAACCTCGGAGGATTGCGGGAAAGCAGATCCTCGGCGGCGTGGTTGGACCTCGGTCCGCATTGATCCCCGATGACTTTCCGAACGGCGCCCGGGATCGAGCCCGGATGCAACGCGAAATCGGGGAGAAGGTCCAGCCCGTCCGGAAGATCCCTGCCCTGGCTCGGTCCCATCTTCAGCGAAATTCTCCGGGAAGCGCGGTCGAGCCAGACAACTTCAACCTCGGCGAAACCGTCCTCACTCGCGAATCGCGCGCGCCGCCCTTCCCGCAGCTTCGTCTCCTGAGGCGGATAGCGGTATTCGCGACCCAGCGACCGTCGTAGCGGGTACTGGTCTCCGGTCGCACGGAGCCCGGCGAGGCAGTCCATGTCGTCCGAGAGCTCCTCGAAATCCTTCCCCGCGGCATCGAAGACGGACCAGGCCTGCGGCTTGGCCTCGCGCCAGTGAAACACGCCCAGATCGTAGAGCAGGCGCTTCCGTTCTTCCGCCAGTCCCGAGGCTCCGAGGAAATCTGCGAGACCTGCGTTCTCGGCTTGTTGCTGTTCGGATCTCGCCGACTCGCTCTCGCCGACTTCGAGCCAGTTCCCTTCCGGCCGGACTCCGAGAAGCCAGTCGCGCAGCCCTTCCGTGGAGATGCAGTCGATGCGATTGTATTCCTCGATTTCGGCCAGGATCCGGGCATCGCCGGTCTCGCGCCACTTCTCGTAGGCAACGATCGACCCGCCTGCGGTTGTCACCTCTCCCTCGCGGGACATGCCGTAAAGGACTTCCATGTCCTTCAGTGAATAGGAGGGCTCGGAAGCGAAAATTCCTCCGCGCACGATCGCGAAAAGGTCCACGAAACGGCGTTCCCGCAACCAGCGGTCCAACTGGGCCTCGCCGATTCCGTGTCGCGTGGCCAGGTTGCGAAGCGCGGCGATTTCGTAATGCGCATAGTGGTAGACATGCGCGGCCGGAAATCTCCGGAAACGCTCTTCGAAACGATCGAAGAGCGCTGCCAATGCCTCCTTCTCCGCCTCCAAGTCGTGCGCCCAAAGCGCGGTGAACGTCTTCCCGTCCCAGACGCCATGCAAAAACTCGAGGCCCTCCGTGCCGTCTTCCGTGTAGAATGGGTCGCCCTCGATATCGTAGAAGAGGTCGCCGGTTGCCGGACGCGGCATCAGGTCGAATCCCTTTCCGATGGCATGGGCACGCAGTTCGATGCGGGGGCCGCCAGTCTTCCGGTCATGCTGAAGACGCGCCTGGGCCTTCAGGTTCCCGGCCGTTTCGTCGGCGAGCCCTGGCACGCGCTCCCGGAGATGCGCAAGTGCCTCCATGGTGTGTATTCCGGCCGTCTCGAGTTTCGCAACCTGGCTCTTCGTGATGCCCGCAACCAGGTAGAGACTGTCTGCGGCCTTCCATTCTTCGGAACAACGGACCCGCCAGCGGCAAAGATCACAATGCAAGCACGGGACCGGGCGGGTTCGTGGTGGTGTCCGGACGAATGCCTCGAGGCGGCCGCGTGCGATACGCGCATGGGCAGCATACTCCGAAAGGCGAAAACTGAACCGGTCGCCGCTTCCGAGGATGACATGGGCCCGATCCGGCTCACGGCCCTGCACCCCGGAGAGCAGGTCGGAATAGAGGACCAACTGAAGTACGTGGGCGGGCACCGGCTTTCGTTTCAGTTTCGTATCGGCGACCTCGTAGGAAAACGGTCCGAGATCGGACGGAACCGGCACGCGTTCGAGGAAATCCGCAAAACCACCCCATGATCCGTCTTCCAGCACTGCCTGGAAGACGGCATTCGGGCCGCGAACAAGGGCTTCGCGCGTTGCGCGTGCAGCTTCTTTGGAAGTCACGCCTTCCGTTTCGATATGAATTACGCTTTGCCCTTCGGCCTCCAACTGCTCCAGGTGGGCGGCTTCGTGCAGATTGCCCTGTCTCTGCAGAAGGGCAGCATCTTCACTGTCCTGAACCGGCTCGAGGTCTTCCCCGTGAAGATACGCAAGGTCGAGGCGCGACGCGTGCGTACACGCCGTGAAACGGATGAGATCCGAAGCCGACAGCCGGACTTGCTTGTTGTCATCCCACATCATGGCGCGCCTTTCGCAAGAACAGGCGTGTCGGTCCCGGGTTGCTCACGACGTGACCCGGTCCGACCACTCGAGAACTGCTTGTAGATACCCTGTCGAACATTCGCCAAGGTGTTTTCCAGCCTGTCCGGCTCGAGGCCGGGAACGATCATCCATCGCGAGAGTGAAAGTGAATGAACGGAAGCGGAGATTACTTTCTCCCGTCCCGAACACTGATCCGGCCTTTTGCCCTCGGCACGGTCCAGCATGAACAGCACTGTCGAGTTCAGAGAATTGGTGACCCCTCGAGGACTCGAACCCCGAACCTGCTGATTCGAAGTCAGCTACTCTATCCAGTTGAGCTAAGGGGCCACCGGCAGGCAGCCGTCCGATTATTACCTTACTGTTGCCTCCGCAAGCCGGATCAAGCGTCAAGAGATGACTTGCCCTGCGAAGGGCCCGGGCCTGAACTCGCGACCCCGCCGATTTGGCTATTCGCGACGTGCCCTCATCTCTTTCCAGCGCAAGGTCACATTGGCCGCAATTGTCGAAATTGGCGGTGGCGGCAGTCTTGCCGGTTCCGGCTCGCTCTGAAAGAACTCCGCGATTTCGGAATCGAGACCGGTCGCGAGTTCGGCCGCTGCCATCCCGGTCAAGGTTCCGCGAGTCGTTCCCAACCCGTTCTGGCAACAGGCCGCCCACATGTCATCTTCGATCTTTCGCAGGACGGTCACGCCGTTTCGACTGAGGCACAGGTGACCCGCCCAGGCATGCTCCATCCTGGTTCCGGCCAATGCGGGAAATCTCCGGTCGAACTTCCGCTGCATCGATCGCCTCGCCCGGCGGAGGTCTCCTGGTGTCGCCTGCATCCCGGGCCGAAAACTCGCGCAGCTGCGAACGATGATCCGGTCTCCGCCGTCTTCGCCGGAAATCCGGCGAACCGTCGATCCCATCGGCGCAGACGGCGTTATTCCCCAGCGGCTGGATCCCCCGAGCCGCCGGGTTATCTCGCCCCCGAGGTCGGGCGTCATGATCGCGAACAGAAACACGTGCATGAGACGGTGTCGAAAGAACCCGAAGCTCTCGAGGTGCCCGTTGTTGGCGAGAATGACCTTTTGGGCGGTCACGCATGCGGCCGGCGTCCTGATCAGCCAGTTCTCCCGGTTTCGCCTGATCGAGACAGCCGGCGAATTCTCGAAGACATGGACGCCGGACCGAAGCCCTTCCCCGAATCCGCGGATATATCCTGCCGGTTGAAGTACGACGGTTCCGGGCGTGTACAAACCGCCGGCATAGTACCGTGTTCCGGTCACCTCGTGCATTTCCCGGGAATCGAGGGCTTCCGACGCCTCGTTCAGGACGGCCATTTTCCGGGCGTACCCGGCATTGAGCTCGAGCGCCTTCTCGCCGACAGCTCCGTTGATCTTGCCAACCGGGCGAAAGTAGGCGGGATTGACGGCGTAACGCTCGACTGCCGCCCCGGCGAACGCGATCGCCTTCCGGTTGAGGTCGATAAGGCGGCGTTGCCGATCGAACTCTCCCCCGGAATAGTCTTCCGACGCGAGGTCGTGCGGCAGATCGATCATGAACCCCGAGTTTCGCCCCGAGGCCCCTTCGGCGAGCCGACCTGCCTCGAGCACGATGATCCTCGCCCCGGCGTTCAGCTGACGAAGGCGTTCTGCCGCGGAGAGACCGGCAAATCCACCGCCAACGACGGCGAAGTCGGCGGACTGGTCAGATTCGATTTCGACTGGTGGGTGTTGCGCCGGAAGTATGGCGTTCCACGCAGCGGGTCCCCGATGAATCGGTACCCGCCTTGCCCTGAATTCCGTCAATCAATGGCCTCGTCAACGTCGTCCGCAAGGTCAATCCAGATCGTCTTGAGCTGCGTATACTGATCATGGGCGTGGATGGAATTGTCGCGTCCGCCAAACCCCGACTGCTTGTACCCTCCGAACGGCGTCGTGATGTCTCCCTCGCCGTAACTGTTGACCGTCACCGTCCCGGCCCGAATTGCCCTGGCGCCGCGAATTGCGCGCTTGGCATTGGACGTGAAGATCGAAGCGCACAGTCCGTACTCGGTGTCGTTCGCAATGGAAATGGCTTCATCGAATGACGAGACCTCGATCACGCTCAGGACCGGGCCGAAGATCTCTTCCCGCGCGAGTACCGCATCGTTGTCCGGAACCTCGATGACCGTCGCTTCGACAAATCCGCCCTCCGCCTTGCCCCCGAAAACAACCTCGTCGGCCTTGTCCAGGTATCCGCGGACCTTCCGGAAATGTTCTCCCGAAACCAGCGCGCCCATGCGGGTGTCGGGGTCGAGCGGGTCGCCCACGTTCCAGTGCCTGGCATGCGCGGCAATCCTCTCGAGCAGCCTGGTCTTGATGTTCTTGTGAACGATGAGGCGTGAACTCGCCGAGCAGTTCTCGCCCATGTTCCAGAACGCACCGTTGACGATATGGCCCGCAACGCGATCGAGGTTTTCCGCGTCGTCCATGACAATTGCCGGATTCTTGCCTCCCATTTCGAGAACAACCTCCTTTGCGTTGCTCTCGGCGGAATAAGACAGGAAGCGCTTGCCGGTCTCGGTCGAGCCCGTGAAGGATACGACATCGATATCCGGATGACGCCCGATCGGTTCGCCTGCTTCAGGGCCCCCACCGGGTACGACGTTGAGCACGCCGGGCGGCAGCCCGGCCTCCATGGCCAGTTCCGCCAGCCGGAGCGCAGTCAGTGACGTCTCTTCGGCCGGCTTGACGACCACCGAACAACCAGCCGCGAGGGCCGGCCCGATCTTCCAGGCCATCATCAGCAACGGAAAATTCCAGGGCAGAACCAGCCCGACCACCCCGATAGGCTCCCGGACCACTATGGCGATGTGATCATCCGACGCCGGTGAAACCTGGTCGTAGATCTTGTCGACGGCTTCCGCGTGCCACTTGAGGCAGTCAATCGTCTCGGGCAGATCGACCGTCGCGCAGTCGTTGATCGGTTTGCCGGAATCCAGGCTTTCCATCACCGCGAGTTCCGGCGCATTGCGCGTAACGAGCTTGCACAGCCGGATGAGCACCTCCTTGCGTTCGGCAGGATGCATTTTCGACCATCGACCGTCGTCAAACGCCTCGCGCGCCTTCTGCACCGCGAAATTCACGTCGTCGGCATCGCAGGCCGCGACATCCGCGAGTTTCTCTCCGGTCGCCGGGTTGGCGGTCTGAAAGGTCTTTCCCGAAATCGCCGGCCGATGACCGCCGTCAATGAAGGCGCCACCGGGGAAACTCATCGCTTCGGCAATGGCCCGGTACTCGTCTCGTGTCAGCAATGGCATCGTTCATCTCCCGGAATCAACGGCAGCGACCGTCGTTTTCAACACCCTGACGACAAGCTCCAGGGCCCGTTTCTCGTCCTTGTTCAGCGGCTTGAGCGGCGGTCGAACTGCGCCCGCGTCCAGTCCGGCGATCGCAACACCATGCTTGATCGTCTGGATGAATTTCCCGCCCTGTTCCAGCACGCGCATCAGGGGCATCATCGCCGCCATGATCCGTCGGCCCTTCGTGAAATCTCCCTCGACTGCACAGGACTGGTAGAGCGAAATGTGTTCGCACGGCAAAAAGTTTGCGCCGCCGCACACCCAGAAACGGGCGCCCCAGGCAAAGAATTCGAGGGCCTGGTCGTCCATGCCGCAGCCGAGCTGGACGTGTGGATAATCGCGGGCGAGGAGATGAAGCCGGTTGATGTCGCCGGAACTCTCCTTGATCCCGCAGAAGTTTCGGGAACGGCCCACCCGGTCAAGGAATTCCTCGCCCATCATCGTTCCGGTTCGGCCGGGATAATTGTACAGCATGATCGGCAGGTTGGCGGCCCGGTCAATGGCGAGGGCGTTGAGGGCGTTTTCCCTGTCTGTCGGAACTGCATACGGCGGACTTGCCAGCAGGATACCGTCGGCACCCAGCTCCCGTGCGCCCGATGCCAGTGCAACGGATTCGCCGGTCAACATGGCGCCTGTCCCGACAATCAAGGGAACGCGTCCCTGGATACGCTCGTGGATGAACCGTGCGATTTCAAGGCGCTCGTCGACGGCCTGTGCATAACTCTCACCCGTCGACCCGCCGGAAATCAGCCCGTGCACGCCGGACACGATCAGGAAATCGACAATGTCCTCCAGCGCTTGCCAGTTGACTTCAAAGTCTTCCTTGAAGGGCGTCACGATCGGGGTGTAGATCCCCTCGAACCGGAGTGCGGGAGCCGTGTGGACTCTCATTTCGAGGTCTCCAGCGTTTGGTTTCTGGGGCGCTCCTGTAACACTGTTCCCCTACCCGACTCAATGCGCAGCCTTTTCGAAATGCAGTCGGCGGCCACATCGCCAACCGGGTGTTGAAGGTACGCCGCCGCAGTGCATGTGAACCCGTTCATGCCGAAGACAAGGGACCAGGCACTTCGCAGGCTCCCCGAATTCCGGGTTTCTCGGCGCTTCCCTTGGTTCCTCCGGGGCCGAACAGATGAAACACGGAAGCAGGGTGGCAAGGAATTCGGGGCTGACAGCGCCCCGGCGGGATGAGCCCATGACCGTCCCGTATCCCCGGAAGTTCCAGGCGGCGGACTGGGACTGGCGGAACGAGACCCTGATTCCCCCTGGTCAATCCAGGACCACCTGCTTTCCGACGGCTCCCGAATCCTGGATTTCCCGGACTTCTTCCTCGGTGTAACCGAGAACGTCCGTCAGGATCTCGGTCGTATGCTCTCCGAGCAACGGCGAGCGAATGACCTCGGCCGGGCTGTCCGAAAGCTTGATCGGGCAGCCGACCGTCAGGTATTTCCCTCGCGCAGGATGGTCGACTTCGACGATCGTGCCGGTTTCCCTCAGGCTCGGCTCTTCAGCCAGTTCTTTCATCGACAGGATAGGTCCGCAGGGAATGTCCAGCGGGTTGCAGATGTCCATGACTTCGAATTTCGTCCTGGTCTTGGTCCACGCCTCGATCGTATCGAAGATATGTGTCAGCTTGTCGAGGCGAGCGGGCGGCGTTGCGTAGTCCGGATCCTCTTTCCATTCCGGTTTTCCGATGACGTCGCAGATCGGAGCCCAAACCGCGGCCTGGGTTATGAAGTAGACATATGCATTTGCATCCGTCTCCCAGCCCTTGCACTTGAGAATCCACCCCGGCTGACCGCCGCCGGAATCGTTTCCGGCGCGCGGCGTCGCCTCGGGAAACGGAATACCCTGGCCGTGCTGGCTGTACTCGGTCAACGGCCCCCTCTCGAGCCTCTGCTGGTCGCGCAATTTCACCCGGCAGAGATTGAGAACGCCGTCCTGCATTGCCGCAAGGACGCGTTGGCCACGCCCGGATTTCTCCCGCTGGTAGAGAGCGGTCACGATGCCCAGCGCCAGGTGCAGTCCGGTTCCGCTGTCCCCGATCTGCGCCCCGGTCACGGTCGGCGGTCCGTCCCGGAATCCCGTGGTCGACGCCGAACCGCCGGTACATTGGGCGACGTTCTCGTACACCTTGCAATCCTCGTAGGGCCCCGGGCCGAAACCCTTCACCGATGCCATGATCATGCGTGGATTGAGCTCCTGGATGCGCTCCCATCCGAAACCCATGCGGTCCAGCGCGCCAGGAGCAAAATTCTCCACGAGAACGTCGCATTCCTTGACCAGCCGCTCCAGGACCGACTTGCCGGTTTCGTTTTTCGTGTTGAGCGTGATCGATCGCTTGTTGTGGTTCAGCATCGTGAAATACAGCGAATCCACCTCCGGTATGTCGCGGAGCTGGCCCCGCGTCGCGTCGCCGACGCCGGGGCGTTCGACCTTGATGCAGTCAGCCCCGAACCAGGCCAGGAGTTGGGTACAGGTCGGGCCGGACTGTACATGGGTGAAATCGAGAATTCTGATGCCGTTCAGTGCTTTCATTTGGAACTCCTGGCTCCGCGACATGGTTTCGGGCCCGTGTGGCTACTTCCTGGAAACTGCGCTCTGGGGGTTGAGATTGCCGATGCGGCCGCTTTCCGTACCCGCCTTTTCGTCGATCACGGCGTTGACCAGCGTCGGTCTGCCCGAGTCCATGGCCTTGTTGACCGCGCGGGAAAGCTCGTCGGGGGTCGTCGCATAAATGCCGACGCCACCGAAGGCTTCCATCATCCGGTCGTACCGCGCATCCTTGACGAACACGGTTGTTGCGACATCGTCACCGCCTGACGGATTGACGTCCGTCCCGCGGTAAATCCCGTTGTTGTTGAAAACCACGACGCAAACGGGCAGATTGTAGCGGCAGATCGTTTCGATCTCCATGCCGGAAAACCCGAAGGCACTGTCTCCTTCAACCGCGAGTACCGGGTTGCCCGTCTCGATTGCTGCGGCGACGGCAAATCCCATCCCGATTCCCATGACGCCCCAGGTTCCGACATCAAGGCGTTTCCGGGGCTGATACATGTCGATGATACTGCGGGCAAAATCGAGTGTATTGGCGCCCTCGTTGACCAGGATCGCCTCCGGCCGGTTCCTGACGATCGTCCGCAGAACGCCGAGCGCACCGTGGAAGTCCATGGGCACATTGTTGTTCTGCAATCTCGGCGCCATGCGGTCGAGATTGGTTTCCTTCTTGGAATTGACCGTGCCGATCCACTCGGTGATTTGCGGGCGCCAGTCGGAACCCAGGGCGTCGTGCAACGCCCGGACGCAAGACCCGATATCTCCGATCACCGGCGCTGCGATCTCCACGTTGGAATCCATTTCCTTCGGCTCGATATCGATCTGGACGAACTGTTTTCGGGCGTTCCCCCAAGCCTTGCCCTTCCCGTGAGACAGGAGCCAGTTGAGCCGCGCACCCACCATCATGACCACGTCGGATTCCTTGAGGACAAGGGAGCGGGCCGCACCCGCGGACTGCGGGTGCGTGTCGGGCAGGATCCCCTTCGCCATGCTCATCGGCAGATATGGGAAACCCGTGGCTTCGACCAATGCCCGGATGTCGTCGTCCGCCTGGGCGTAGGCGGCGCCCTTGCCAAGGATGATCAGGGGCCGCCTGGCGCTCTTGAGGACTTCAACTGCCCGGTTGACCGCATCCGCGGCCGGGATCTGCCGCGGGGCGGGATCAATGACCTGGACCAGTGAGCGGGAACCTTCCTCGGCATCCAGTGTCTGGGCAAGCAGCTTGGCCGGGAGATCGAGGTACACGCCGCCCGGACGTCCGGAACAGGCCGCGCGGACCGACCTGGCGATACCGATCCCGATATCTTCCGCGTGCAATACGCGAAATGCCGCCTTGCACAGGGGTTTGGCGATTGCGAGCTGATCCATCTCCTCGTAGTCGCCCTGCTGCAGGTCGACGATTTCCCGTTCCGACGACCCGCTGATCAGGATCATCGGGAAGCAGTTCGTGGTCGCGTTTGCCAATGCCGTCAGGCCGTTCAGGAATCCCGGCGCGGAGACGGTGAGGCAAATGCCGGGTCTTTGCGTGAGGTAGCCCGTGATCGCCGCGGCATGGCCGGCATGCTGCTCATGCCGAAAGGAAATCACGCGCATGCCTTCCGCCTGGGCCAGCCGGCCAAGGTCCGTGATCGGGATTCCCGGAACACAGTAAATCGTCTTGATACCGTTGAGCTTGAGCGCCTCGATGACCAGGTGGAAACCGTCTGTGATCGCCGGAAGGCCTCCGGATTCGACAGAAACTTCATGTGAGCCCTGCGCTGGTGCTGACATTTCGCTAACTCCTCGGGAAGATGGGCAATTACATGACTTTGGGAAGATCTTTCGAACCGGAACCGGTGACCCCGGGCACCGGAACGATGCTCAGCCCGAATGCACTGGTCGAGTGGAACGGGTCGTGGTCGGCCGGGATACGCATCGTCTTGGTTCGCAGTCCTGCCTTTCTCGATCCGGCCGTCGTACCGGACCGGTGGTTTCAGTTGCCATGCTGTCCGGAATTCGCCTACCCGCTCGCCGAGGCTTTCCTGCGTTTACGCCACGAGACAAACACCGGGTAGAGCATCAATGCGCCCGCGATGATGATGCAGACCGCCGAAATCGGCCGTTCCAGAAAGATCAGGACATCGCCCTGGGACGACAGCAGGGATTGCCGAAGCGATCTTTCCGCCAGAGGTCCAAGCACGATTGCCAGGACAGCCGGTGCGACAGGATAATTGAGCTTGCGCATCAGGTAACCCATGACACCGAACAGCAGCATGAGCCACACATCGTGCATGGTCTGGGTCGGCGCATATCCACCAACGATGCACAGGACAAAGATGATGGGTGCGAGGATCGTGAACGGCAGGGTCAGCACGCGGACAAAGATCGGGATGAATGCGAGATTGATCAACACCGTGAACAGGTTGGCCACGTAGAGCGAACCGATCAGCCCCCAG
The DNA here is from genome assembly GCA_026707935.1 of Paracoccaceae bacterium. GTDB lineage: Bacteria > Pseudomonadota > Alphaproteobacteria > Rhodobacterales > Rhodobacteraceae > JAPPHA01. The sequence goes on along the minus strand of JAPOVX010000089.1, from coordinate 5,602 downwards.
ACAAAGTCCGGTCGTTCGGTGAAAAGCAGCGGCCCTGGCCGCAATCCCCATATGATCATGCCGCCGAGGAGAATTGCCGTGGTCGGCGAGCCCGGAATTCCCAGGGTAATCATTGGAAGCATTGAACCGGTCGAGGCAGCATTGTTGGCTGCCTCGGGCGCCGCAACACCTGAAACATTACCCTTTCCGAAAGAGTCGGGATCTTTCGAAAACGTCTTTGCCAAACCGTACGACATCAGTGACGCAGGCGTCGCGCCGGCGGCAGGCAGCGTTCCCACGAAATACCCGAGGATCGAGCCGAGAGTCGTGGTCCTGATGTACTGGTTCACCGCCCTGACGTTGGTCATGAACCCTTTCCAGGTCATGTTGACCTTGTGGACGATGACCTTTCCTCCGGTCGACTCGAGGGTCCACAGCATTTCGCCGATACCGTAGATCCCGATCGCCAGGACCAGGAAATTGACCCCGTGCAGGAACCCGGACGCATCGAAGAAGATCAGGCGCGGTTTTCCCGAAATGATGTCGAGCCCGACCGTCGCGAGCACGAGACCGATCAGGATTGAGAAAACCGTCTTGGGAATGTCGTCGCCACCCAGCCCGATGAATGTCGCAAAGGCCAGGACCATGAGCGCGAATTCCTCCGGCGGACCGAACTTGAGCGCAAATTCCGCCAATGGCGGAGCAAACAGCGTAAAGAGCACCACCGAAATCGTTCCGCCGATGAATGAAGCGATCGCGGCGGCGGTCAACGCCTGGTCGGCCTTTCCGGACATGGCCAGGGGCCTGCCGTCGAAAACCGTGGCAACTGCGGTGGAAGCGCCCGGTATGCCCAATGTGATCGAACTGATGGCGCCGCCGTACATCGCCCCGTAGTAGACGGCGGCAAGAAAGATGATCGCCGCGGTGGGCGGAACCAGGAACGTGATCGGCAAAAGGATCGCGACCCCGTTCACCGATCCGAGGCCCGGCATGGCGCCGACGAAAAGCCCGACCGTGCATCCGATCACGATCATCAACAGGTTGAGCGGCTCGAACGCCTGTACCAACCCACCGGCCAGGGATATGAGGATCGTTTCCACGGCGTTCTATCCGTTCCCGTTCCGGGTGAGCAGGTGGGTCGCAAAGGAGACCAATGCAAGAAAAGCGAATATCCCGATGACATACAGCCCGAAGTGATTTGTTTCGTACATGATGTCGAAAACGGGATAGAACCATTCTTCGGTCATCGCCTTGGGCAAGGGAATTTGCAGGCCCCATTCGAACAAGGCGAAGATGAAAACCGGAATCCCGCCGATCAGCATGATCGAAACCGGCCATTCGTGACGGCCGATGACCTTGAAATAGAACGCGAGAAAAATGAACAACGCGAAATAGGTTCCGATGACGTGGATTCCGATCAGCAACGCGAGCAACGCCGCAACGGATGTCCCCACAACAACGACCGAATTCCGGGACATGTAAGTGTCCGTGGAACGGGATTCCGCCGTCGAACGCATGAACCAGCGGATCAGCGTCGCAATCGCGCACAGAAGCATCCCGAATGACAGCCAGAACGGCCAGAAGCCGGACCCCGGACCCTTGTTGGGCACCCAACCGATGGCCAGGCCATCAGTCGACGACCACATCAGTCCGAGAGACATCAGGATCGTGGCTATTGCCATCAGGAAATCTGCCTGGCGCACGGTCATGGATGTGGCCTCATGTCAATTTCGCCAAACCGGTCGTGACATCAACTCTGGTTGTAAAACTGTTGATCGAATCCGGCACAGCCAACCGATGATCGGTATGCAATCATCGGTTGGCTGTGACAAGGTTCGCGGACCGGGGACGTAAACTCGCACGAACCCGGCCAACAGGATTGAGGGAGGAATTATTCTCCCGTTATGGCTTCGGCACCGACCGATTCGATCAGTTCCCTGTGGCGCATGCCCTGCTCCGCGTGGAACGCGGCAAGATCATCCCCGGCAACCCACTCGTCACAAGTCAGACCATCTTCGACGCAGAAGGTCTGCCATTCCTCGGATTCAAACAGCGTCTTGAACAGGTTGATGTAAAACTCCCGTGCCTCGGCGGACATGCCCGGAGGTCCGTTGATCGAACGCTGCATGAAATACACGATGTCATGGCCAAGTTCCTGTGCGGTCGGCACGTCAGGATAGGCCACCATACGTTCAGGCGTGAACTGCACCAGCGGCTTTGACTGCCCGGCACGGTAGAACTCGTTCTGTTCCGCCGGATTGTTGACCGTTGAATCGATGTGCTTCCCGATCAGGTTCTTGGCGACAGTCCCGCCACCCGGGAACGGGATATACGTGACCGAATAGCCGAACTCGGCTTCCATCATGGCCGTGAGAATCGAATCTTCCTGACCCGAACCTGTGCCGCCGACTTTCCATTCAGTTCCAGCGGCCTTGACCGCTGCCACATAACTGTCCAGATCCGTGATGTCGTCCCTGTCCGTATGTACCCACAGCAGGAAGGTATCGAGTGCCATGCGCCCGATCGGCGTAAAGGTCGAAATGTCTACTCCAAGATCTTCCTGAATGATCGGTGTCGTATAAAATGAGTTCAGTGTCACGAGGACCGTATGGTCGTCGCCTTCCTTGCCCTTGAGGTAAAGAAGGGCCTCGGCACCCGAACCGCCAGGCTTGTTGATCGGAATGAACGGTCTCGAAGACAGACCCTTTTGTTCGATGAGCCCTTGCAAAAGCCTCGCGATCTGGTCTGCGCCCCCACCGGTACCTGCCATGATAATGAACTCGACCGGCTTCCGCGGCTGCCAGTCGGCCTGTGCCTGTGACACGAACCCTCCCAGAAGGACGGCAAACGTCACGACCGTACCGGTCAAAAGCTTCTTGAGTGTATGCATTGTCTTGCTCCCTCTCTGTCGGGAAGTGTCGCCGTCGGTCGCGACCCGATCACAGCTTTCATCTTGGTCACGCAAGCAAAGGAATTTGCCCGGCAACTCCCCACCATTGCACCTCGTACCCGGTTGACGGGATCCAAGACCCGGCAACCAGAACCAGTTGGTATATGGTATACCACGACAGTCGTGCAGACAAGCGATTCTTTCTGTCGTTGCCGGCGATAATCGGGGCTGTTCCTGTTTGCAGCGATCGGACTCCTGGTCGATTTTGCATGCCCGGATTCTCTCAAGACCTTTGACTAAGTGTTGCGATCTGGGACAAAGTCGGAGACGGGACAGCATCGCAGGCGGTTTCTTGCCAGGCAGCCATGATTTGCTCCAGTGAGCCATGTTCTTCCGGAACTCCGTATGGCCCCGCGTCGCAAGAATGGGGCCAGGAAACACACGTTCGGCCGCGCGATGATGTCGAGGCGGTGGGTCCGGTCAGCACCGTCCTGAGGGAAAAGTAAATGCCTGATCAACCGAATTTCCTGATGATCATGTGCGATCAAATGCGGGCAGACTGGCTCGGTTTTGCCGGCCATCCACAGGTTCAAACGCCCAATATCGATCGCCTTGCCGCAAAGGGACTTCGTTTCACCAACGGTTTTGCCGCAACGCCCGTCTGTATGCCGAACAGGGCAAGCATCATGACCGGCCGAATGCCATCCGTTCACGGACTGAGGTACAACGGCTGCACATTGCCGGCCCGGGCAAACACCTTCGTCGATGTCCTCAGGGCAGCGGGCTACCGGACCGCGATGATCGGCAAGAGCCATCTCGAACCATTTACCGGCATCCGGCGTTCATATGACGACGAAGACGGCGACGTCATCATTCGGGAGGCATGGCGCGAAGAACGCGCTGACAGGACCAACGAGGAACCTTTCCGCTATGAGTCCGACGAATACCACCAGTTCCCCAAACCCTATTACGGATTTGACCACGTGGACATGGTGACCGATCACGGAGACCGGGCGGGAGGGCACTACCTCCAGTGGTTCCGCCGGACTGTCCCGAACTGGCGTGACCTCGTGAACCCGGCCAACCAGATCGCACACAATTACTCGTGCACGCAGGCTTACAGAACACCGATTCCCGAGAACCTGTATCCCACGGCATTTGTCCGCGACAGGGCGTGCGACTATCTTCGAAGGGCAGCATGCAGGGACCGGCCCTTCTTTGCGTTCGTCTCGTTTCCTGATCCTCATCACCCGTTCAATCCACCGGGGAAATACTGGAGCATGTATGATCCTGACGACTTCGACATTCCGATTCACCCCGAGGACCATTCTCCGGTTCCACCTCCCCTTTCATGGTGCCTGCACGAGTTTGCCGCAAACAGGGAACCACCGACCCCGGAATCCGCCCGTATTGCGACAAACCGCCACGTCAGGGAGGCAATGGCGCTCACCGCCGGAATGATCACCATGATCGATGACTCGGTCGGAGCCATTCTGTCGACGCTTCACGAGACCGGTCAGTCCGACAACACGGTCGTCCTGTTCAACTCCGATCACGGGGACTACCTTGGGGACAGCCGTCTGCTCATGAAAGGTGCATGGAGCCGGGACAGTATCAACCGGGTGCCATTGATTTGGGCAGACCCCGGCGGAGACGATCCCGGGGATCGGGACGACCTGGTGTCATCGATCGACATCGCGCCGACAATTCTCCAGCGTGCGGGCATCAAGCCGTACCACGGGATGCAGGGGCGCTCCTGGCTCACCGGTGATCCCCGTGACGAACTGTTGATCGAATTCAATGACCTCATGGCGCGAATGGGATTCCCGACCGCAGCCAGGGTCCGAACCGTACGCACCAGGGATCATTCATTGACGCTCTATGTTGGCCAGGACTGGGGCGAACTTTTTGACAATGATGCAGACCCGTGTCACGTCCGGAATCTCTGGAACGACCCCGGCTATTCCACTGTCAAATCGATGATGATGGAACGCCTCGCACATCTTCTGACCACCCAAATGGACGAAAGCCCGAGGTCATTGCGTCGCGCTTGACCACCGTTTTCCGCTTTTCGACGCCGAACTGAAATCTGTCCGTCAACTCGTCAACTTGACCAAAAGTGTCGATAAAGGGAGGTGCCGGGACCGAATGATTGCCCTTCTTGCCATTGATCGTACCCCCATCGGGTAACAAGCAAGCCCGTTGTATTATCGTCTGCTAACCTTGAAACCCTGACGGATGTTCAATCTCGAACCGCCATCCGATCGATCCGATCACCCTCGGGAGTCGTCATCAGGATCATGGATCATCAGGCTCATTGTCTGCGTCTCATTGAAGCTGGCGTGCCAAGGACGAACGCCGCAATCTAATCTCAATTCGTCGCCTGTTCTGATCGGACAATTCCGATGTACCAACGCCAAGGCTGACTCTTTCGTTCAGTCCGATGACGTGGCCAGCTGAATACGGCAGTACGATTACGTCGTTGTACTCGGGATCTTCTGCCAAGAGCCTCTGAAGGACACGGGTAACCGAAATGGCTCTTGCAAGGCCCAAGCCAGCGTTGTCGGATACTTCGAGATTAGAGATTCTGGCGCCGGCATGGAGTGCCGGAATGGCTTCCAGGTCAAGGTTGCTAATGCGGGATGTACCAACCGGTTCTTCATCGGTATGTCCTACGACCCACAGTACACGACGCTACTTGAATTGAGAGGCGAAAAGGATTCGAATTGAGGA
>JAPOVX010000243.1 GCA_026707935.1 Paracoccaceae bacterium | reverse complement strand
CGGCCAGGCGCCGTGCGTTGGCCCTGGAGCCTGGCAGGAGCCGGTAGATGATGTTGCGGTATGTGGAAGTTTCGCTCACGCGGTCGGGCCTTCGGCACAAGGTTTGTCAGGTGACGGGAAAATCAGCACCTTCCCGTCACACGCGCATCGCACGAATTGCCTGATTTGTCAAGGAATCATCCAGGATCCGAATCAGATGTTCCCAGTCCCTGCGACCAGTGAAATCGATCGGAAAATGGCAGCGTAATCGCACTGTCAACCCATCTATATAAGCCCTCACTTTTTCATGTCGCCACGAAATCTTCGGGCCTCTTGCGCCAGCGGAAGGGCCGGGCCGCACCGGCATCTTGGCACGTGAAACCGGAGCCAACCCTGTCTTCAGGAACCCCTAGTTCAGAATTGCGAGGCTGAGTTCCGGAAATCGGATCAGGACGATCAGCACGATGAGCATGATGAATGCGAAAGGCAGGGCGCCGAGGAAAACATCCTTGAGCTTGATGCGATCGTCGTTGAGCGTGGCCTTGATGACGAAGCACGAGATGCCGAGCGGTGGTGTGAGCAGGCCGATCTCCGCCCCGACGACGGTGATGATGCCGAACCAGACGAGCGAGAGGCCCATCGGTTCGACGAGCGGCAGGAACAACGGAACCATGATCAGAATGATCGAGGCCGTGTCGAGAAGGGTGCCGAGGAAAATCATCAGTGCGACATAGATCACCATGATCCAGAAGAACCCGAGTTGCGTTTCTTCCAGGATATCGCCCAACTCGTTCGGCAGGCCCGCGAGGCCGAGCATGCGGGAATAGATCGAGGCCGCAGTGATCAGGAACAGGATCGCGGCGGTGATATGACCGGTTTCCAGCAGCGCTTCCCAGAACCCCCTGAGGGACATGCGGCGCCGGACCACGGCAATGATCAAACCAAGGAGCGCACCCGCGGCGCCCGCCTCCACCGGAGTTAACCAGCCGGTGTAAATTCCACCCAGTACGACGAGGATCAGCCCGAAAATGGGAAGTGTCCTTTCGGCGATCTCGCTCCAGGTCAAGGGATCGAGATCCTCGGACGATCGGCCGCCGACAGCATTCGGCGCGAACCGGCCCATCGCGAAAATCAGGCCGACATAGGCGATAGAGAGGAGAATGCCCGGAATGATGCCCGCGAGGAACATCTCGCCTACGGACTGCTCGGCGACGAAACTGTAGATTATCAGCATCGCCGATGGCGGAATGATCATGCCAAGAACGCTCGACCCCGCAACGACACCGACGGCAAAGCGCGGGTTGTAGTCGTAATGCAGCATCTGGGGGACGCTGACCTTGGAGAAAACGGAAGCGGAGGCGATGGAGGATCCGGTAACCGCCGCGAAGACAGCATTCGCGCCGACCGTCGCCATGCCGATCCCCCCTTTCACCCGGCGGAAACCCGAATTCATGACCTCGTAGATATCCGCGCCGAGTCCGGCCTTGCTGACGACCAGTCCCATGAAGGTAAAAAGCGGAACGGTGGCAAAGGTATATTCCAGCACGGAGTCGCCGATGGCGATCTTCAAGAGGTTCATCGCAAGGGTGAAATTGTCCCGCATCATCCAGATCGAGACGAAGCTGACGACGCCCAGGGCAATCGGAATGTAGAGCCCGAGGTAGACCAGGACGATGATGGCCGCGACCGAAGCGAGGCCGATTTCAATCGGGCTCATACGACGTCTTCCTGACCCGCTGTGTGGGTGGCGGTGTCAGGCGACATGCCCAGAACCTTCAGTGAAAAGATCAGCGCGGCGAGCACGGCACTAGCGAAGATCGTCAGCTTCACGGGCCACCAGGGTGCTGTAAAGACACCGGGCACACCGAAGAAGTCGTTGGTTTCCCACATTTTCAGGAATTCGGGGAAGATCGCGATGGCCACGAGCGTCATGAAGATCGCCGAGGCGAGATTGATCGCGCGGCGGGTCCATTTCGCGAGGTCCGGATAACGGCCGCCGAGGATGACCAGAAAACCGTCGGACCGCGTCAGGCGATTGACCCGCACCACGTCCGGCAATTGCAGGAAAACGATCAGTACCATCGAAAACTGAACGACTTCGACGGCCCCGTTGAAGGGCGCGTTGAACAAGTTCCGCGCGCCCATGTCGTAGTTCACGACCATGACCAGGATCAGAACAACGAGCGTACCGACAGCGTTGGCGGCGACCGCCACGCCGTCGGTGAACTTCGTCAAGGCGGCCAGCACCCGTTTCATCGCGCTGCCCGCCTTTTTGTTAGTTGGTCATTGCGGCCGACGCCCAGTCACGCGCACCTTCGTAGCCAGCCTCTTTCAGCTTGGCAAGATATGCGTTCAGCATCTCGGAGCCAGGCTCGCCCTTGGCGTCGAGATTGGCCGCCCATTCGCCCGCAATATCCGGAATCGCTTTCGCCCAGGAGGCGCGTTCGGCGGGGTCGATCTCGACGATGGTGCCGCCTCCGGCAACATAGGCTTGCCGGCTTTCTTCGGCGCGGTCCATGGCGATGCCGGCAACGTGATCCCGGTAGAGAACGGCGACTTCCTTCAAGACGTCCTGAACCTCGCCCGGCAGGCTGTCCCAGTAGGCCTTGTTCACGGTGATGGTCTTGGAATTCACCGCGCCAAGATCGACGCGCAACATATAGGGCGCCACCTCGGCGATCTTGAAGGTCTTGGCGGCCTCGGGCCAAAGCATGGCGTGATCCACCAGCCCGGTCTGCAGCATGTTGTAGAAATCGGTCAGACCGCCGCGCACACCGGCGGCATCCTTGATTCCCTCGAGATAGCGCAGATTCATGCCCGCGCCGGCGACCTTTCCGCCTTCAAGGTCCGAAAGCGAGTTGATCGGCTCTTTCGAGAAGAGCTGATAGGTGTCGAGCACCACGCCGGTGGCCAGGTAAACCTGGTTCTGGGCGGCGAACTCGTTCTGCATCGTCGGGAATTCCTTGGCGATCTCGTCCACCGCCTTGGCCACCGCACGTGCATCCGCCGCCACGAAAGGCGTCACGGCAGAGATCGCCTGGCTCGGCAGTTTCGAGTTGTGGAAGATCGTCGTGACGATGCCGATGTCACCGAGGCCCAACTCGATGCCCTCCAATACGCCCTTTGGCTTGACGATCGAGCCGCCGTAGCTTTCCTGCCATTCCATGACATGGTTGCCGCTTTCGGCCAGGCGCCTGTCGACCTCGGGTATGAAAAAGTTGGTGAATTCCTTCACCCAGAGCGCGCGCGCCGGGTAGCCGTCGATGACCACCGCCTTGATCGTCTCCGCCGCCATTGCGGGCGCCGCGACGAAGGCGAGAGCCACCGTCAACGCGACGTGCCGTGCCAGCCTTGCAATCATGTGTATTCCTCCCTTTCTGCGGCGCTAGTCGGCCTTGCGCCATGTTACGGTCAGGTCAGTGCCTGCCTGTTCGTAGAGTTTCGATATGGGACAGTATTTCCCGGTCTCCGCCGCGACCAGATCGATCCCGGCCTGGCTGGCCGGACCGTGCGCGGTGACGGTGAGGCGGATGGCAGTGAAGGGCACGTCGACTTCTTCCATCAACAATACCCCTCGGCGGTCGAAATCGACCTCCATTTCAAAACTCAGCTGCCCGATGTGCACACCGAGTTTGCTGGCGCACTTGTTGGCGATCACATTGGTGCACCCGATCAACGCCGAATAGGCAGTTGCAGTCGGCGACGGCCCCTCGTTCGTTCCGCCGCGGGCGGCCGGCTCGTCGATAACCGCGGTCAGCCCGTCGACTTCGACCTCGCTCCGCGCGTGGCTCGTGCCGCGTCCGGCCAGCTTGATCGTCATGTGGGACTTCTGTCGGATGGCCATTCTTGCCTCACGCGAACGAGCATGCGTCATCGAACGGAAAACGCGGCAGTTTCTGGAACAGCGCGGTTTCGTCGGCGTAGCCGAGGTTGATCAGGAAATTGGATCTGAGCGTTGTGCCGGCGAAAAACTCCCGGTCGACCGACGCGTTGTCAAAACCGGACATCGCGCCAACATCCAGGCCCATGGCCCGCGCCGCGATCATGAAGTAGGCGCCCTGAAGCGTGCCGTTGCGAAACGCCGTCGCCTCGATATGCGCTGTCTTGCCCTCGAACATGGAACGGCGATCCTCTTGCGGGAAGAGAAAGGGCAGACGCGTCCAGAACGCGAGATCAAAGGCGACGATCACCGTCACCGGCGCGGTGCGCATCTTGTCGATATTCTTGGCCTTGAGCGACTTGGCCAGCCGGTCCTTTCCATCCGGCGACGTCACGAAAACAAACCGCGCCGGACAGGAGTTCATGCTGGTCGGCCCGGACGCCGTGATCTCGTAGATCGCCCCAAGTACCTCGTTCGGAACGGGGCGGTCGGACCAGGCGTAATGGCTGCGCGCGCCGCGCAGGATCACGTCAATAGAATCATCGTCGAGCACAGCCTTGCGGAGACGCAGCGCACGGACCGCCGCCTGGGCTTCGCGCCGCATCGTTTCAAGCTGTTCCGGTGCGACCGACATCAGCGCTCCAGCCCGCATGAAGCGGACAGATCACGCCCGGATCCCGGAATTATGCATGCATTTGACATCCGCACCAACGACGTACCCACCTCAAAGAATCGTTTGCATGCTTCGCTTTTTGCCTACGTTTATTCATCTTGTCAAATAAAATCGATATTTTATACTTGCTGAAATATTCGGGATGAACTGATGGTTCCGCGGAATGACTTCAGAGCGATCGCCAAGGACCGTAGCGCCCTGGCGCGGGAGCTTCATGTTCTTGAAACCAAACCGGAAAAGTCGCCCGACGACGTAACGCGAAACCTGCCGACGCGCCTGGATTACCAGCGAGATCCCGAGGAACGCGAATCACTGTTTTTTTCGGATCCACGTTCGAATGCCATCGGCGATTCGACGGAAGGTGCCGGGCTGATCAACTCCTGTGCCCGCTCGATGACAGAGGTCTGGCAAACGGTCGATGCTGAGCCGATCCATAATTCCCGCGTGCGGCAGCGCGTTGCGCAAGCGGCGGGTCAACGAGGGCATTCCCTCGCTGAACGTTGGCCTGTCCACGGCCGGGGTCCAACTTGACCGGGACGTTGCGGAATGACGGCCAACAAGACTCTGGGCGATCTTCTGGCGACGCTCTTCAGGCGGCGGGCCTTTGGCCGGAAAACCAACGACGGGCGCGAAATCAGGGAAATCTGCCTCGACTTCCTGTCCGAAACTGCCGAGACGTCCGAGCAGCAGTTGGCTGCCACCATCCTGAATCGATACAGGGCATTTGACGCCGATCAAAGGGCAGATTTCTTCGCATTCCTGAACGATGAACTGGACCTCGACACTGCCGGCATCGAGGCGTTGGCAGTGAACTACGGTGCGGATCCATCACCGGAGAACTACAAGGCGCTCGCAAAGGCTTGCGAACCGCGAAGACAGGGTTTGTTTCGCCGATTGAACGAGACGCCGGGCGCCACGACTGAAATCGTGAAATTGCGCAAGGACCTCTTGGCCCTGCTGAATGAGCGGCCCGAACTCGCCAGGACCGACCATGACCTCCTTCACCTGCTTCGCAGCTGGTTCAACCGCGGATTCCTGGTTATCCGACAGATCAACTGGGAAAGCCCTGCATCGATCCTGGAAAAGATCATCGCCTACGAGGCGGTGCATGAAATTGGCACGTGGGACGACTTGCGCCGCCGTCTCCAGCCGACGGACCGGCGTTGTTTTGCCTTCTTCCATCCCGCGATGCCGGATGAACCGCTCATATTCGTCGAAGTCGCCTTGACTCGCGGGATTCCCGGTTCAATTCAATCCGTCCTGTCCGAAGAGCGCGAGGCAATCGGCGAGGACGAAGCCGACACAGCCGTATTCTATTCGATCTCGAACTGCCAAAAGGGGCTGGCGGGTGTTTCTTTCGGCAATTCGCTGATCAAACAGGTCGCCCGCGACCTGTCGCACGAATTGCCAAACGTCACGACATTCGTGACACTGTCACCGATCCCCGGACTCGTGCGCTGGATCCGCAACGAGGGCATCGCAGGCGAGAGCGACGATCCGCAACACATGGAGCGTCTCGCCGCGAAATACCTGTTGGAGGCCAAGGCGCCTGACGGATTTCCTCTGGATCCGGTTGCCCGCTTTCATCTTGGAAACGGTGCAACGGTGCACGCGATCCGTTCCGGTGGAGATCTTTCCGAAACGGGCATCGCGAAATCGTCTGGGGTGATGGTGAACTATTTGTACGATTTGTCGCGGATCACCCGAAACACGACCCGGTACTCCAGCAAGCGAAAGGTCACGGCGGCATCCTCGGTGAAAAACCTGGCAAGGCGAGCCGCGGCGGCTTCGTAGGGACGGGCAAATCCCGAACAGCGGATTCTCGGTGCACGCGATCCGCCTGTAGCCCTTGGCATGATCTCGGTACGGGCATGGGCGGCCTGAAGTTGCATACTGACCGCCAGAAGTATTGAACACGGTCAATTCTTCGCGCACATCGAAGGTGGAACCCGGAAAACGCGCGGTTTCCGGCAAGGACCGGATGGCATGACTTTTTCGCAGGCCGCCGTGCCACGGCGTTTTTCGGTTTCGCTTTCCAAGCTGCGCGTCGAAAGGTCCTGTCGGACGGCGCGGAGACGCCGAACAACCTCGCTGCATTGCCAGGAAACCGGCAGCAAGCACTGTTTCCAAGGCCGCTTCCGCGAATGCTGCCCGTGCAGCGGACGATGGCGCGCGAGATTGGAATCGATCCCGTGTTGCGGGCACGTCCGTGCGGGCGGCTCGCGTGACAGCAGGTTTCACGCAATACCGTCTCCGTCCAGGCACCCCACGACCTGGTGGTCGGATTGAAGACCAGGCCACAACAGGTTAGGCGGCGGCGGTGACCCTCTATCTGGGCAAGGCGCCGAAGGAAACGCTGGACCACCTCGGATTTCGCCCTTGCGTGCATACCGCAAATGTAGTTACATGACTACATTAGCTCTGGAGGCTGATTTGACCATCACGACCGTAACCAGCCGCGGACTCAACCAGGACGTCGCACGCGCGAAGAAGGCGGCGAAGTCTGGACCGGTCTTCATCACCGACCGCGGCAAACCCGCGCATGTCCTGCTTAGCATCGAGGACTATCGGCGGCTCGCGGGACAGGGCCGCAGTCTGACCGAGGCGTTGTCGATGCCTGGCCTTGCCGAAATCGAGTTCAATCCTGCTCGAACCCGCATCGAAGCCACTGCTCCCGATCTGTCCTGATGTTTCTGCTGGACACGAACGTGATCTCCGAGTTGCGCAGATTTGGGGACGGCAGGGCTGACGCGAATGTCGTCGCATGGGTCTCGGGCAAGGATGCGACAACGTTTTACATTTCCGCGCTGACGCTTATGGAGTTGGAAATCGGTATCCTGCGCGTCGAGCGGCGCGACGCCAGGCAGGGGAAACTGCTGCGAATCTGGATGGATCGGCATGTGCTGCCCGAGTTCAGGGAGCGCACGCTGTCCGTCGATGCCGCCGTCGCCCTGAAATGTGCGCGACTGCATGTCCCCGACCCGCGGGCCGAACGGGACGCGCTGATCGCTGCAACGGCCATGGTGCACGGGATGAAAGTCGTCACGGGGAACGTGACCGATTTCGAGCCTACGGGAGCGGAGGTCATTGATCCCTGGGCAGGTGAGTGACACCACGGACAGCACTTTCATGGGGTTTCCTCGTGCACCACACGATCTCAATTCAGGTTCGATCCTGGGCCGGCCGGGGTGTTGGCATAATTGTTGTGAGGAAAGAACAGGTGGTAAGGTTTTTCATGGCTTCACCCCGTCGCACCGGTTTCCAGGAGAATTAGTTGGTGAGGTTGAAGGAGCCACTGTCGAAACCGGGGAACAGGGTTTACCACGCAGTGAATTCTGCGCGGAAATTGACCAAAGACAGCGTGGCGAGCGCTTCAGATCCGAATTTGTTGACTGCATCGCAATCATCCTCGGACCAGTGTACCTGAGGAGCGAAGGACAGGACCATGGCAAGCATCACGATCCGAAACCTCAATGACGAGGTGAAAACGCGCCTTACGGTACGCGCAGCCCGGAACCATCGCTCCATGGAAGAGGAAGCGCGGTTGATCCTGCGTGAAGCCGTCGGGCGCAAGCCGAGTTCCCGCAATCTCGCGGAGATCACCCGAATCTATTTCGGGCCGGATAAGGGCGTGGATCTGGAACTGCCGCCGCGCGAACCGGGACGCGAGTCTCCAGCTCTCTGTTGAGGCCACGTCGCGTCCGTCCCGCTGTACACCAATGCGGTGTCCGGACTGATCCGCAACGAGCGTGGTCCTGCGGTCGCGAACTGGGTGGCCGGCATGCCTCTGGAAGACCTGGTTTTCTCGGCGGTAGGCAAAGCAGAAACTGCGTTTTGGTGCCGCGCTTCTGCCACCGGGTCCATGTCGACGGACGCTCTTGGCGGACATCGAGGGGATGCTGCACGAAGCATTCGGAGAGCGTGTATTGCCATTCGACAGAGAGGCGGCGCGTGCGTATCGGGACATCGCGGCGAGACAACGTTTGGCCGGCTGACCTGCCGCACCGGCCGACTGTCAGATCGCTGCTATCGCCCTCTCCCGTGACATGGCCGTGGCCACACGCAACGTTCGTGACTTCAAGAGCATCGGCATCGGGATCGTCAATCCCTGGACGGCGGTGTGAGCGGAAAGACTGAAGCCTTCGCTCGGATCAGGACCGACGTACTGCTTCACGACACTGGCCGGAACCTGGCCGACGGCGTGAGCGCTGTTCAATAACGCGATTTCGGACGGAACGCTGGCCGAACATTTGCACACTGGCCGCGGCGGTGACCCCAGGTCGCTTTGAGGTCGATGACGCGGAGCGGCTCGGAAGAATTTCAGGAAAGCGTGGCCGAAAGGTCAAGAGTGGGTTGTATCCAATGGCAATCAAGAATGGTTGCCGCGGCGTTATTTGCCAGACAACCTCGGTAACCACGTAGACGTTTTGCCGGGTTATTTCGATGCCGGGTTGCTGTTACGCAGGCGGGCTTTGACAGTCTCCGATCACTATTGTTCGCTGTTTCTTCGCCGGATCCACGTCAGGACTCAACGCTCGGGATTCGCATGCCTGTCGTACCATCGAAGTTATGAATCCTGTCGAAGGGGGCAGAAAAAAAGAGTTCCGCACCGCTCGCGACGTCCGGAGCGATCTCCATCTTGGCGACGAATTCGGTTCCCTCTCCAGAGACCATATGGACGAGGACATACTCGCCGAGGTTTTCAACCAGCTCCAGCTTCGCGTTTAACATTCCTTCGTCGGCCACACACATGCGGAGGTGCTCGGGCCTGATTCCGATGACACGGTCAGCAGAAACCAGGTCCTTCAGGAAAGACGGTGCGCTGTCGGCCAGGTCCGACACCGAAAAGAAATTCATCTGCGGGCTGCCTATGAAGCCGGCTACAAAAGTGTTGGCCGGTCGCTCGTACAGCTCAACCGGTGTGCCCACCTGTTCAATCTGACCGTCCTTCAGTACGACGATCCTGTCGGCCAGCGTCATTGCTTCAACCTGGTCGTGCGTGACATAGATCATCGTTGCATCCAGACGTTCGTGTAGCCGCGCGATCTCCAGACGGGTCTGCACGCGAAGGGCCGCATCAAGATTGGACAGCGGCTCATCGAAAAGGAACACTTTCGGTTCGCGCACGATCGCACGGCCGATCGCCACCCTTTGCCGCTGCCCGCCCGAGAGCGCTCTCGGCGGGCGGTCAAGATATTCCGTTATGTGCAGGACTTCCGCAGCGGCCCTGACCCGCCGGTCAATCTCGTCCTTCGGCATACGAGCCTGTTTCAGGCCAAACGCCATGTTCTTGTAAACGGTCATGTGGGGATAGAGAGCGTAGGTCTGAAAGACCATTGCGACGCCACGTTTGGACGGGGCCACGTCATTCACGACCACCTCGCCAATGTGGATGGTTCCGACCGATATCTCTTCGAGACCGGCAATCATTCTCAGGAGGGTGGACTTTCCACACCCTGACGGGCCAACGAAGACAACGAACTCCCCTTCATGAACTTCGAGATCAACCCCGTGGATAACCTGGATCTGACCGTAAGATTTCGAAACGTTTTCTATGGTTACGCCAGCCATTTCTTTTCCATCCGATTAATGGCCGAGACGATCCCCGGCGTGAAATCAGTAAATTTCCGGGGCAGGTCGCCCCAGAGTTCCGGTGCCCTCGCGAAGTTCGCTTCCTCGCCATGCGCCAGGTACGGCTCCAGTAGATTCCAGTACGGTTCGATGTAGTGCACCGGCATCTTTCCGACCGAATGACGGCGCGCGTAAACGTACCAGCCCGCCACGCAATCAAACCCGTAGGTCGGAAGAATTCCCTGCTTCAGGCAGGAAGCCAGGGTCGGGCGGATGTAAATCGGCATCTTGGACCAGCCATCCATGCAAATGCGTTCAAGCTGGTCTGCGATAGACGTGTTCCGGAACCTGTCGGTAACTTCGTCCAGGTAGGCATGCTTGTCGAAAGGCAAATCGACCGTCAGGCCCGGCAGGACTTCCTTCCGCTCCCAACCGTCGAAATGAGCACGGAGCACAGGGTCGTTGATTGCCTCGTCGAAGGTCGAGTATCCCGCCAGGGCCCCGAGATACGCCAACCCGGCGTGCCCGCCGTTAAGAATTCGGATCTTCGCCTCCTCGTAGGCATCGACATCGGTGACAACCTGGACGCCGGCCTGCCCCAGGTCCGGCATCGGTCCCGCAAACCTGTCTTCGAGAACCCACTGGATGAAAGCCTCGGAATGGATCGGGTTGAGCGTCGTTCCCGGGAACAGCGCCCGTGTTTCCAGGTTCAATTCGTCGGTCGCCCGCGGCGTAATCCTGTCAACCATCGAACACGGGAAAGCGACATTGTTTTCGACCCAATCCCTGAGCCATTCCCTGCCGGTATGACCCAGGTAGACAAGGAAATTCGATCTCAGCATGCGCCCGTTGCCGCGGATATTGTCGCAGCAGAGGATCGAAACGGGCGCGTCGACCGTTTTCGCCCGCCGTCCAAGCGCCCGGGCCAGAAAACCATAAACCGTGCAACCGCTCCCGTTGGAAACCTCGTCGCGCAATACCGGATCATCCAGGTTCAAGCTGCCATTGTCCCCGAGATGATAACCGCTCTCGGTGACGGTGAGGGTAACACCGTGGATACTACCGGATGACAAAATGCCTTCTGCTTCACCTGGATTCCTGCTCCAGTCCACGAAACCGACATGCGAACGAACCAGCTGCCAGCGGCATCGGCCGGAGGTATCGGTGGATTTCAGCATGTAGCCGTCCCGGGCGCTCTGTGCCTTCGCAAACCCCGCAGCATCCGGCGCGCGAAGATTGACTGCAACAATTCCCCAGTTCAAGTCCCCGCTGCTTTCCATGTAATCGTCGAGGAAAACCGCCTGATGAGCCCGATGGAACGCACCGTATCCAAGGTGAACGATTCCTGGTTTGACGGCTGAACGATCATAGGTCGTTCTGTGGAACCGGACTGAACCTGCCCCTTCCACGTCACGGACTTCCCGTGCACGTGAGTTCGGTCCGGGCTAGCTCTCGGTATGCCGTCGGCGTTATCTGTTTCATCTTGCGGAACTGGCGGTTGAAGTTTGCCAGGTTCTGGAAACCGACCTCGAAACAGATCGATGAGACCTTTTCGTCCGTCGCATAAAGCATCGAGCACGCTTGCCCGATGCGAACGCGATTGACGAATTCAACAAAATTCTTTCCGGTCGTCCTGCGAAAATTCCGTGAAAACGCCGCCGGACTCATCCCGGCCATGCCTGACGCACGCCCGAGAGAGATTTCCTCGTCGGAATTGCTGATGATAAAGTCGACCACGTCGGCAATCCGGGTTTGCTTGCCATTTCCCTTGGAACCGTCAACGCTGACCACCGACAGCGCCTGCTTGTCGGGATGCTCATTGATCCGGACCAGGAATCGCAGGAACGCAACGATGCGTTCGGCACCCTTGGTGTTGCGGATGTTCTCGAGATGCCCACGCGAAAACGTCGCATTGAATCCGACGAATTCGATTCCGGAACGGGCAAGCTCGAACATCTTTGACATCTCGCCGAACTCCGGAAACGCGAGCGCCAGCTGGTCAATGCTTTCCTGGCTGAACTGCACAAGCATGTCGCGAACCTGGACCGGACCGGTCTGCGTCACGCTGTCCGTCACCCAGTTATGCGGCAGGTTGGGCCCGGTCAGGAACAGCGACCCGGGCCGGAACTCGCCAATATAGTCTCCGACAAACGCCTTGCCGCTCGTCGCCGTTATCAGGTGAAGTTCATACTCCGGATGGCTGTGCCACCTGCACAGAGGCGTCGGCCAGCCGTGCTCAAGATAGCGGATCGTTTCGGTCCCGCGATCCACATATTCGAACTCGGGCAGAATCAGTGACATGATCCCGTTACCTCGGCACGTTTCCGCCGTCGACGCTGATCGTCTGGGCCGTCATGTATTGCGACTGGTCCGACGCCAGGAACACGGCGACACGCGCCACTTCGAAAGGCCGTCCCATGTACCCGAGCGGGACTGCCTCGCCGACTTCCCGTTTCTTCTGGCCGATCTCCTTGTTCTCCGCGGCGGCAAAATGCCTGTCGACCGTGTCCCACATCGGCGTGTCGATAACTCCCGGAGAAATCGCGTTGACCCGGATCCCGTAGGGTGCAAGTGCGAGTGCGGCCGATTGGGTATAACTGATGACCGCGGCCTTGGTCGCACAGTAGTGGGCGACAAGGGCTTCGCCCCGATGCCCCGCCTGGCTCGCGAGGTTGATGATCGATCCCGGTTTTTCCCTCGCGATCATGGCCCTGGCCGCAGCTTGCATGACCGCATACATCGCCCGCACGTTCACTCCGAACAGTCGGTCGAACTGGTCCAGTCCGGCGTCGATGACACTCCCGAAATCAAAGACGGCCGCATTGTTGAAAAGGATGTCCGGCCCTTCCTGTTCAATCCATTCCGTGCATGCCGAAAGTCCTTCCGGATCAAGCAGGTCAAATGCCCGGTGCTCGGACCTGCACTCGCCTGGAAAACCGTCACACAGATCCGTGGTCAAGACCCGCGCTCCGAGCGCCGCGAAATGTTCGGCGGTCGCCTGGCCGATTCCGCCATTGGCACCGGTGACAAGACAGCATTTGTCCGTGAGACTTGTGGGAGCGGGATTCGGTCTCACTTCACGGCTCCGAATGTCAGCCCCTGGACGAGTTGTTTCTGGGTCAACCAGCCAAAGGCGATGATCGGAGCGCAGGCCAGGGTCGAAACGGCCGACAGCTTCGCCCAGAAAAGCCCTTCCGGACTCGAGAACGATGCCACCAGCGCAACAAGAGTGCCCGCATCTCCCGAAGTCAGAATGATCGACCAGAACGCCTCGTTCCAGAGAAGCACGATCGAGAGCAGCGCCGTCGACGCGATCCCACCCCATGCAAGGGGCACGACGATCTGGGTGATCTCATTCAGCGTCGACGTGCCGTCCAGTCTGCTTGCCTCGAGGATTTCCTTCGGGATTTCACGGAAGAAATTGAACAGGATCAACATGATCACCGGCAGATTGATGGCTGCGTAAATGATGACCAGGGCGAGCTTCGTGTCGAGCAGCCCCAGCCGCTGGCAAATCACGTAAATCGGCATCATCACGCCGACTGCCGGAAGCATCTTGGTGGACAGCATCCACAGCAGGATGTCCTTTGTCCACCGGCCCGGGTTGAACGCCATGGCGTATGCCGAGGGGATCGCTATCAGCATTGCCAGTGCCGTACCGCCGAAACTGGTGACGATCGAATTCCATGCGAAGCGAAAGTAGTCGGTACGTTCTTCGATCAGCACATAGTTCTGGAACGTGGGATTGAAGAATACCTTTGGCGGTACGGAAATGGCCTGGAGTTCGGTCTTTACGCTGGTCAGAAACATCCAGAATATCGGAAAGAACATCAGGCAGGCAATGATCCAGCCGGCGATTACTGCAGCCCGGTGCTTGAGCCGTTCCTTGTCGCGGTCAGTCATCGCTCAGACCGTCAGGCTCTTGCCAATAAATCGCACCAGGAAAATGGCAACGACATTGGCGAGGATGATGGCAAAGACGCCACCGGCGGAAGCCACCCCGACATCAAATCCCTGCAATGCCTGGGCGAAGATCAGGAACGTGAGATTGGTCGACTGGTTCCCGGGACCACCTCCTGTCGTGACGAATATCTCTGCAAAGATCGAGAGGTGAAAGATCATCTGGATCAGGATCACCACGGCAATCGGGCGCGCGAGATGCGGCAATGTGAGATTGAAAAACTGGGACAGGAACCCGGCACCATCCAGCAGTGCTGCTTCTTTTTGTTCCTGGTCCTGGCTTTGCAGCGAAGTCATGAAGATCAGGATCGCAAACGGTGTCCACTGCCAACTGACGATGAGAATCACCGAGAGCAGCGGCAATTGGGCCAGCCAGTCGACCGGTTCGGCGCCGATGGCCTGCGCGAGCGCCGCGAATATGCCATAAATTGGATTCAGCAGCATGTTTTTCCACAACAGCGCGTTGACAGTCGGCATGATGAAAAAAGGCGATATCAGCATCACCCTGACAATGCCCCGGCCGGCAAACGGGCGGTCGATCAGCACGGCGATCGCGAGACCGAGCACAACCGAAATCGCAAGTACGGAACCGACAAGGATCAGCGTGTTGAACACGGCGGGCCAGAATGAAGGGTCGGTATAAAAGAACTCGTAGTTCGACCACCCTATGAACCCGGTACGTTCGGGATAAAGCAGATTGTAGCGAATGGTCGAAAAATAGATGGTCATGCCTAACGGAACGATCATCCAGAGCAGCAGAATGACGATGCTCGGAGCCTGAAGCCATCGGGAGAGTCTCGGGTTCATCGAATATTCCCAGGTTCAGTTTCGTTCCGGCGCGGCAATGCGCGCCGGAACGTTTTCCGTCCTGCACCTATTGCCGAAACAGGTGCAGGTGCAAGAAGACTCAGTAGTAACCGGCCTTTCTCATTTCCCGATCAGCAGCTTCCTGCGCATTCGCCAGTGCTTCCTCGACCGAGATCTCGCCAGCCAGCGCCGCGGTCATTTGCTGACCGACCGCAATGCCGATTGCCTGAAATTCCGGAATCGCCGCAAACTGGACACCAACGTACGGCGACGGATTCAAGGTTGAATCGTTCGGGTTCGCCGACAGGATCGCCTTAAGCTCGGCTTCGTCGAATGTCGCGGCTTCCTGGAACATCGGGTTGTCATAGGTCGACTGACGTGTTCCCGTCGGAACGCTGCCCCATCCGTTCTTCGAAGCGACAAGTTCGATGTAGGACTTCGACGTTGCCCACTCAATGAACGTCCGGGCATCATCGGCCTGCTTGGTTCCTGCCGGAACAGCGAGCGCCCATGCCCAGAGCCAGTTCGCACCCTTCTTGGTGACCTGGTAAGGCGACTGGGCAAATGCCATCTGGTCGGCAACCTTCGACTGGCCGGGGTCAGACACGAACGACGCTGCAATGGTCGCATCAATCCACATTCCGCACTTGCCTTCGTTGATCAGCGCCAGGATTTCGTTGAACGAATTGCCTTCCGAGCCCGGCGGGCCATAGCTGTTCAGCAGGTCCACGTAGAAGTTGACGGCCGTACTCCAGGCTTCGCTGTCGAGTGCCGGGGTCCAGTCCATGTTGAACCACTGTGCGCCAAAACTGTTGGCCATCGTGGTGATAAACGCCATGTTGTCGCCCCAGCCCGGCTTGCCACGCAGGCAGATGCCGTAAACGCCATTGTCGGCATCGTGGATCGCTGCAGCGACAGCGCGGACATGATCCCATGTCGGGTTGTCCTCAATCGACATGCCTGCGCCCTCGACCAGGTCCTTTCGGTACATAATCATCGAGCTTTCACCATAGAACGGAGCCGCATACAGCGTACCGTCGTGGCTCAGTCCGCCACGCATGGCCGGCAGAATGTCGTCGACATCGTAGTCATCGCCAAATTCGAGCGGTTCAAGCCAGCCGCGTGAACCCCAGATCGGCGCCTCGTACATTCCGATCGTCATGACATCGAACTGGCCACCCTTGGTCGAAATGTCCGTCGTGACCCGGCTGCGCAGGATACCTTCCTCGAGAACCACCCAGTTCAGGGTAATCCCGGGATTGGCCGCCTCGAACTCGGGTGTCAGTATTTGCATTTCGATCATGTGCCCGTTGTTAACGGTCGCGATCGTCAGTTCGCCTGCCAATGCGCCACCGGCGCCGCCTAGGCACGCTGCCAGAACGAAGGTAGAGTTGCGAAGTCTTTTCATAATTTCTCTCCTCAAGAGTTACGCATGCGTACGCAATGAAGCCCGACGATATGAATGATGCTTGCTGCAGGTCTAGTATTTATATGCCTGTTTCATATACTTTTTCGTCGGAATTAAAAGAAAGTTTCGGAAAATTCATTGTTTTCATACTATTTTTGCGTTTTTCGACAACTCGAATCCAGAAACCGGCGAGTTTGCGCGAGTTGATGCTCTCGTCGCATGCCCTGACCGGCAGGGCGAGAACGACGATCCTCTCGAGTCGGAATTTCACGATGGCGGCGACAGACCGCAACGCCGTCGGGCGTTCGCCGAGGCGATCGCGAATGTCACGGCAGACGGGTGCCACCAAGCCGAATTCCACTTCCCCACTTCGAACCGGCAGAGAGGCAACCTGCCTTCACCTTGCGCATCGGTTGCGGCACGACCACGGCGTAAGCAGTATCATACGCGGCCTTGAGAATGGCCGCGACGGGGCTATCGGGTACACGATGCGAGGGAGTCGAACTCAGTGGGAAACATCTCCGAGATGCATGAATTCCCGGAACGCCGCCGCCGCGCTGTTCAACTCGACATTGGCGGCCCAGGCCATTCCGACGTCCATGGTTGGCACATTGTCGGCAAGCGACGTTGCCTCGACTCGCCGGCCGTCAAGCGACCACGGCCGATAGACCATGTCCGACAGAATCGTGACACCCATGCCGCCCGAGACCAATGACCTGACGGCCTCCAGCGATGACGTTCGGAAAATGCTGTTTGGCCGGTACGCGGTCTTGTTCCAGTAGCGCTGCGCCGTGTTGCTGGCTTCGTCGACGGTGAGCATGATGTAGGGCTCGCGCGATACATCGGCCAGTGTAATCGTGTCTTGTGACAGCAGCGGATGCAGCGTCGGCAACCAGAGCCGTCGGCGCGACTGCATCAGGGTTTCGAATTTCAGTCCCTCCTGATCGATGATGTTGGAGGTCAGGAGCACGGCCAGGTCGAATACGCCGGAAACCAGCCCGTCCTCGATCACGTCCCGCGGGGCCTCGGTCAGCTGCAGGCCGACGCTCGGAAATGACCTCTGAAACCTCTCGAGAAAGGGAGGGATGTAATAACCTGCGACAGTGTAGGTCAGCGCCAGCCGCAGCCGCCCCTGAATGTCATCCCGCTTGCGGCGCGGCGCCCGAACCGCCTCGTCAACCGCCACCATGATCCGACGAGAATGATCCAGAAAGATGTTGCCTTCGTAGGTCAACGAAACACCGCCGCTGTGGCGGACAAAAAGTGGAGTTCCGATGGTCTCCTCGAGCTCCTTGATGGCCGTGGTCAACGTTGATTGCGAGACGTTGAGCTCCCTGGCGGCACGGGAGATCTGTCCGGCATTTGCAACGGCGGTGAAATATCGGATCTGGCGCAGTGATGGTTGTTTCATTTTTCCGATATTCATGATTTCCTTTTTTGATTTTTGATAGTACAGCATAATGTCTCCGTCGCGGTACCGCAAGCCCAGTGCCACCGCCTGGCATCTCGAAATCCGTTCTTTTATAGGTACATGAGGCCAAATCGAATTCCAGGTGCAAACACATTCACCGAATTGCTGCCCCGTATCTTTACATCAATTTTTTCGAATTTAATTACATGTTATTCGTATTTTACAATTGTAGTGAGCAAATTTACGCTCCCGGCAGATCGCTTTAGAGGCGGCACAAAACTGAAATCTGTCCTCGGGAGAAAGACATGAAAACGTCACATTCACATGCCGTGTCGTCCGCGGTTGCGCTGGCGCTGTGGCTTGGCACGACGGCGCAGGCCGAAAACTGGTATCCCTATACGATCGAGGTCTGGGACCCGCCGTTCGACATGTCCAGTCCGCGCTCCAGCCTGGACTACGTGCCGCTGGAGAAGGCCGGCCAAAAATGGGATCTCTGCATCTCGTTCCCGCACATGAAGGATGCCTATTGGCTGGGTGTCGACTATGGCGTGGTCGATGAGGCCAGGCGACTCGGCGTGGCGGCCACCGTCGTTGAAGCCGGCGGCTATACCGAGCTCAACACCCAGATATCGCAGATCGAGGATTGCGTCTCGGCAGGGGCCGACGCGGTCATCATCGGTGCGATTTCCTTTGACGGGCTGAACAACCTCGTCGGCGAAATCAGGGCAAAGGGCATTCCGGTGATCGACGTGATCAACGGCATGTCATCGAATCAGCTATCGGCCAAGTCGCTGGTCTCCTTCGGCGAGATGGGCGCAAAGGCAGGCGAATTCCTTGCCAGCCGACACCCCGCCGGAAGCGGTACCGTCAAGGCCGCATGGTTCCCCGGACCCGCCGGGGCCGGCTGGGTCGAGGCGGGCAATGCAGGCTTCGCGGACGCAATCGAGGGCAGCGCCGTCAACCTGGTCGATACCAGGTACGGAGACACCGGCAAGGAGGTGCAGGCCAAGCTGGTCGAGGATACGCTCGAGACACATCCCGACATCAACTACATTGTCGGCACCGCGGTGACCGCCGAGGCCGCCGTACCGATCTTGCGTTCGCGCGGGTTGACCGATCAGGTCAAGGTGATTTCCTACTATTACACGCCCGGCGTGGACCGAGGCATCGCGCGCGGCCAGATTCTCGCCGCGCCAACCGATTCGACGGTGATCCAGGGCCGGATCGCGGTCGATCAGGCAGTTCGCATCCTCGAAGGCGAAGACTACGTCAGGCACGCGGGCCCCGCGCTCTACGTTGTGACACAAGACAATCATGGCGAATTCGACCCGTCCTCGACCCTCGCTCCGGACGGGTTCCGCCCGGTCTTCACTGTCGAATAGGGCAAGGTCCGGCCATTACCTGTCCTTCACGAACAATTGCTGCGAATGACACCTCGCCTGTTACGGGCGAGGTGTTGGTCGCGACATGCTCCGTCACCAAGGACTATCCGGGGGTGCGGGCGCTTGATTCCGTGGATTTCGATCTTCGGTCGGGTGAGGTGCACACGCTCTTCGGAGAAAACGGCGCCGGCAAATCGACCCTGATCTCGATCCTGGCCGGCGCCGTCCAGCCCACGTCGGGCACGCTCTACTTCAAGGGCCGGCGGGTTTCGCTCCACTCGGTCCACGACGCACGCGAACTGGGGATTTCCGCGGTCTTCCAGGACTTCTCCCTGATTCCGCAGATGACGGTGGAGGAAAACCTCTTTCTCGGCGCGGAACCCCGAAATGGCGCATTCATAGATCGGAGGCGAAGCCGCAGACATGCGCGCGAAATCCTGGATGAACTCGACTTCCGCATCGATCCGGCGGTACGCGTTGAACAGCTGACGCGGGCGGAGCGGCAGATGGTGGAGATTGCCAAGGCGTTCCGGTCCGACCTTTCGGTGCTGATCCTGGACGAACCGACCGCATCCCTGACCAACCACGAGACAGACCGGCTTTTCAGACTGATCGGTGAACTGACGGCGCGCGGCATCGGCATTGTCTACATCACCCATCGGATGGCGGAAATCTGGCGCATCGGGTCCCGCATCACCGTGCTGCGGGACGGCTGCCATATCGATACGGTGGATGCGCAGGAGGCTTCAGAGGATGTCCTGGTCCAGTTGATGACCGGTCGTGAGGTGGGCAAAATCTTCCCCGAGCGGAGTGCAGGTGCCGCGGGCGCTTCGGTGCTGGAGATCGAAGAGCTGACCACGCGCGATGGCACGGTCGAAGGCGTTTCGCTCGACGTGCGTGCAGGCGAGATCGTGGGGTTGGCCGGCCTGGTCGGGTCCGGCAAATCGGAGTTGTTGCAGGCAGCTTTCGGCGCCCGGCCGATTGCCGCGGGACGGGTGCGGTATCTTGGCAGGGAATGCACAGGCCACGGGCCAAGACGGAATATCCGAAACGGTTTCCTCTACCTGCCATCTGACCGGCGTACCGAGGGTCTGATGATGATGCGTCCGGCGCGCGAGAACATCACTTTGCCGGCGCTCGACATCGAGCCGTTTTCACGTGGCCCCCTGCTGAAACCGGGAGATGAGCGGCGCGCGGCGGGTGAACTGGCCGACCGGATGAACCTGCAGCCGCGCCGGACCGAGCGGACCACCGATCAATTCTCGGGTGGCAATCAACAGAAGGTGATGCTGGCCCGAAGCCTCACGCGCGAATTCAGGCTGATCGCCTTTGACGAACCGACCGTCGGTGTCGACATGGGCACGAGGGCGGCAATCTACGAATTCATCGTGGAGCTTGCACGGCAGGGCGTCGCGATCGTCCTCGTGTCATCCGACCTCCCGGAGATCCTTCACCTCTCTGACAGGGCCTACGTGTTCTATCGCGGTCGGGTGCAGGCGCAACTCCAGGGGGCGCGTATCACCGAAGAGGCAGTTCTGGCGCATTTCTTCGAAAGAGAGGGACGCTGATGTCCAGGGACAAATCCGCCGAAAGCGCCGTGACCCTCGGCCTCAAGCGGGCCTTTGTCAGGCTGGGTATCCTGCCATTCCTGCTGCTCGCCGCCCTGGTGATCTTCACGCTGATGTCCGAGAACTTCCTGACCTTGCGCAATCTGACAAATGTGCTCAGGCAATCGGTCTACCTGACGATCGTCTCGATCGGGCAGATGCTGGCGCTGCTGACCGGAGGGTTCGACCTGTCGGTCGGCACGATCCTTGCGCTGGCTTCGGTCGCGGGCGCCATGGCCATGGCCGCCGCCTACGCCGCGATGCCCGAAGCCGTCTGGCTGTCGATCGCAGTCGGTTGTTTCGCCGGAATCGCGGCAGGCACGTCGATCGGCGTGATGAACGGTCTGGGCGTGGCCTATTTCAATGTCTCGCCCTTCATGATGTCGCTGGGCATGGCATCGGTGGGTTTCGGCATCGCCCTCTATCTGACCGGCGGTGTGCCGGTCTACGGAATGCCCATCCAGTTCGGCGACACGTTCGGTTTCGGGCATCTCCTTGGAATCCCCACGCCGGTGCTGGTTGTCACGGTCCTCGTCCTGATGCTCCACGTCTTCCTGTACCGCACGCCCTACGGCCGGCATTTCTACGCCGTGGGGGGCAACCGCAAGGCAGCGTCACTATCGGGGATCAACACGCGCGGCGTGCTCTTCCTGACCTACGTGCTCTGCGCTTTCTTCGCTGCCGTGACGGGAATGCTGCTGACCGCTCGACTTGACACGGGCGAAGCCAATATCGGCGCTTCCATGCCACTGGAATCGATTGCCGCCTGCGTCATTGCAGGGGTCAGCCTGCGCGGGGGCGTCGGACGGCTGGAAAATGTGGTGCTCGGCGCACTCTTCATTGGTCTGGTGCAAAACGGGATGAACCTTGCCCGGATCGAAAGCTACCTTCAGATGGTCGTTCTTGGCGCGTTGCTGATCCTAGCGGTGATTGCCGACCAGGTACGGCTGAAATTCGTGGCGACCCTGAAGGACTAGGGGGATACGCCGTGAAGGTCGACATCAACTGTGACATGGGTGAGAGCTTTGGTGTCTACCGGATGGGCGACGATGCGGGCATCATGCCCTACATCACCCAGGCCAACATCGCCTGCGGCTTTCACGGGTCCGATCCCAACCACATGCGCGGAACCGTCGCCCTGGCCAAACGGTACGGAGTCAAGGTGGGTGCGCACGTTTCGCTGCCCGACCTTGCCGGGTTCGGGCGGCGCGAGATGAAAGTCGGCCACGATGAGATGGTCAACATTATTCTCTACCAGATCGGTGCCCTCTTCTCCTTCCTGAAACTCGAAGGGATGTTGCTCTGCCATCTCAAGCCTCATGGCGCGCTCTACGGCATGGCGGCCCGACAGGAACACATTGCCGAGGCCATCGCCGACGCGGCTGCGGTCTATGGCGTGCCGGTCACCGGCATATCCGGGACATTGCATGAAGAGGTCTACACGCGCCGTGCCGTGGGCTTCATGCCCGAATTCTTTGCGGACCTGGATTACGATGACGAAGGCCAGCTGATCATCACGCGCGAACATGAGGCCGTGGCGCCCGAGCTTGCTGCAAGCCGCGCGGTGGCTGCGGTACGCGACGGAACCCTGACCACGATAGGGGGCAAGACATTGCCGGTGCGTGCCGAAACCGTCTGCATCCACTCCGATACGCCGAATGCGGTCGAAATCGGAATGGCCGTCAACTCGGCACTCAGCCAGCTTGATGCCGTGTGCGCGGCCCCGCAGGAGCAATGGGAGGAAGGCCATGGCCAGACATGAAATCAAGTCCCCGATTCCGGGCACGTTCTATCGCAAGCCTGCACCCGAAGAACCGCCTTTCGTGGAAATCGGGAATACCGTGGCAAAGGGGGATGTGGTGGCACTGGTTGAGGTGATGAAATCCTTTCACCAGATCAAGGCGGATGCCGGCGGCACCGTCTCGGGCTTCCCCCTCGAAGATGGCGAACCCGTCACGGTCGGGGCAACCATCGTCGAGCTCGACTGACGGTGGGCCGGACCTTGACGATCAGGAAACTGCTTGTCGCCAATCGTGGTGAAATCGCCTGCCGCGTGATCAGGGCAGCGAAGAAGCTCGGGCTCGGAACCGTTCAGGTGGTGAGCGAGGCCGACACCGAGAGCCTCGCTGCACGGTTGGCGGACGAGATCAAGGTGATCGGGCCACCACAGGCCTCGAAATCCTACCTTGATGCACATGCCATTTTGTCCGCCGCCCGGGAAAGCGGCGCTGATGCAATCCATCCCGGCTACGGGTTTCTCTCGGAGAGTGCCCATTTTGCCGATGCCGTTGAACAGTCCGGGCTGATTTTCGTCGGACCTTCGGGCGATACGATCCGCCTGATGGGAAACAAGGCTGCGGCACGTAAACGGGCAAGACATGCGGGCGTGCCCACGGTTCCCGGCAGTGACGGCTTGATCGTCAACATTGACGATGCCCTGGCACTGGCCGAGACGATCGGCTTTCCCGTGATGATCAAGGCCAATGGCGGCGGCGGCGGGCGCGGCATCCGCGTGGCCGAGAGTGCCGGGGAATTCCGCAAACTGGTGCCGCAAGCCTCGTCCGAGGCGGCAGCGGCCTTTGGCGACGGCGGCGTCTACATCGAGAAATTGATCGAGAAGGCCCGCCATGTCGAGGTGCAGCTGCTGGGTGATGGCCTCGATGTGGTGCACCTTTTCGAACGCGAATGCTCGCTTCAGCGGCGGCGGCAGAAGGTCTGGGAAGAAGCGCCCTCCGCGGCCATCAGCGACGCGGCGCGCGCACGCCTGTGCGCGTCGGCGGTCGAGCTGGCGAGATCCGTGAACTATCGCGGAGCCGGGACCGTCGAGTATCTCTACGATGACGCGACCGGGGAGTTCTACTTCATCGAGATGAATACGCGTATCCAGGTCGAACACCCGGTGACGGAGATGATATGCGGAACCGACCTGGTGGCCGACATGATCCGGGTCTGCGCGGGCGAGGCACTGGGGCTGACGCAAGGCGCGATTTCCCGCACCGGCCACGCCATCGAGGTCCGCATCAATGCAGAGGATCCGGCCAATGACTTCATGCCCGTCCCGGGCAACGTAGGCGGCCTGCGCATCCCCGAGGGCGACGGCATCCGCTTCGACCACATGCTTTACGACGGCTATGAGGTTCCGCCCTTCTACGACTCGCTCCTGGGCAAGCTGATCGTTTGGGCGCCGGACCGGGCACAGGCGATCGCCCGACTCATGTCCGCACTCGAAGTGCTCGACATCGGCGGACTTCCCACCACCGCCCCGCTCTTCACGGCCCTTGCCAGCAATGACGACGTGCAGGCCAATGCGATCCACACCCGCTGGATGGAAACATGGCTCGAGCAAGACACAGGGAAATTCGCAAACCACAGGGAGGTGACGGCATGAGTCGATTCACGTTCGGAGGCGACGAGCACATTTTTGTCGATGTCGACGAGGCGATGTCTCTGGAGGCATTCTTTACCTCCCTCTCGATGACCAACGCCGTGCGTGCAGCCGGGATCGACGGAGTCACGGAAATCTGCCCGGCAAATGCGTCGTTCCAGATCAAGTTCAACCCCGACATCATCCACCCCTGCGCGTTGATGGATAGACTCAAGCTGTTGGAAACCGAGGCCGAGAAAGCCGAAGCGAAACTGGATACGCGCATTATCGAGGTACCGGTATTCTACCAGGATCCCTGGACGCATGAGACACTGATGCGGTTCCGCGAACGCCACCAGGACCCGGACGGAACCGACATCGAATACGCCGCGCGGATCAACGGTTACGAAACCGTCGAGGCTTTTGTCGAAGCGCATTCGGGCGCGCCCTGGTTCGTCTCGATGGTCGGCTTCGTGTCGGGCCTGCCCTTCCTGTACCAAATGGTCGATCGTTCGCGGCAGATTCAGGTGCCCAAATACCTTCGCCCGCGCACGGACACACCGAAACAGACCGTGGGCTACGGCGGATCCTTTTCCTGCATTTACTCGGTCCGTGGCGCGGGCGGCTACCAGATGTTCGGAATCACGCCGATGACGATCTACGACCCCAAACAGGAGGTTCCGTACCTGAAGGATTTCATGGTGTTCTTCCGTCCCGGTGACATCGTCAAGTGGAAGCCCATTGAACGGAAGGAATACGACCAGATACTCGGGGATGTGCAGGCCGGGCGGTTCGAGCCCCGCGTTCGAGACGTCGTCTTTTCACTCGAGGGATTCAACGCAGACCCGGATGGCACGAACGCCAGACTGATGGAGGAATTACATGCCGATTGACGTCGTTTCGGCCGGCATCATGACGACGATCCAGGATCTCGGACGGCCTGGTTATTACCATCTCGGCATCCCC
The DNA here is from genome assembly GCA_026707935.1 of Paracoccaceae bacterium. Lineage (GTDB taxonomy): Bacteria > Pseudomonadota > Alphaproteobacteria > Rhodobacterales > Rhodobacteraceae > JAPPHA01. The sequence continues at coordinate 933 of JAPOVX010000243.1, read as the reverse complement.
ATGGGAGGAGCGATGGACAGGCTCGCGCTGCGCGCAGCAAACCTGCTGGTAGGCAACGATGAAGCTGCAGCCGGTCTGGAAACAGTCTTTCTCGGGCCGGAACTGGAGTTCACCGAGGATGCCGTCGTAGCCGTCTGCGGAGCCGAACTTCCTCCCCGGATCGATGGCGAGGAACATCCGACCTGGACCGCACTGGACATCAGGAAGGGCCAGGTCCTGTCGTTCGGATTTCTCGAGTTCGGGGCGCGCGCATACATTGCCGTCTCAGGTGGAATCGTCACGCCGCCCGCCCTGGACAGCAGGTCGACCTACCCGATCGGCTCGCTGGGCGGCATCGACGGGCGCGCATTGCAGCCGGATGATTCCCTGCCACTTGGTCAACCTGGCAGCGGTGCCACGCCGGGCATATCGGTACCTGCCGCACTCAGGCGGCTGCCCGGGTCCCGGGCCGAGTTGAGGGTTTTGCCGGGCCTCTACTGGCACCGGGTCACCGAGGACGCACAGAAAGGGTTTTTCGACGATACCTGGATCGTCGCCAACGAGGCCGATCGGATGGGTTATCGCTTCAGGGGCGGGCGGCGGCTGGAATTCGTCCCACGTGAACAGCCCTATAGCGCGGGCTCGAACCCCTCCAACATTACCGATGCGTGCTACCCTTACGGATCAATACAGGTGCCCAATGGAGCCGAGCCCATCGTGCTGCACCGCGACGCGGTTTCGGGCGGCGGCTACTTCATGCTGGGCACCGTCATTTCGGCGGACATGGACCTAGTCGGCCAACTCCAGCCCAACACGCCGACCAAATTCGTCAAGGTGGACATGGATGCGGCGCTTGCCGCACGGAAGAACCGGTCCGCCATCCTCGACAGGATCCGTGATGTGACTGCTCCCCGCCCTGAATGACGGGGCTTCCTGCTTCTCAGGCTGCGGCGG
>JAPOVX010000242.1 GCA_026707935.1 Paracoccaceae bacterium | reverse complement strand
GAGCCGCTCGGTCAGGTAGTAGAGCTTGCGCCGTACGCTGCCACCGCTCACCTCCACCGCGCCCCGATCGACCAGGCGAGCAAGCTGAGCGCTGCACTTGCTGGTTCCGAGTCTGGCCCGCTCCCCGATTTCGCGCGTGTTTGCCGGTTTCCAGAGGTCGGCAAGTGCGAGATACACTTTACGCTCCTGGGCCGGGAGCGCATCGAGGTGACTCTTGAAGTATTCGGTGTGGTCGTCGACCAGATCGAGTAGATCGTCCATCAACTCGTGGAACGACAGGTTCGCGCCGAATCGGGCCACGATTGTCAACAGCCTCGGACTACCGCCCGTAAGAATGCGCAATGCCTGGATTGTCTGTGGCGTCTGCTCCCGGCCTGACACGGTCTGCCATAAGGTTGCGCAGTCTTCCGTGTCGAGCGGGTTCAACCGGATCACCCTGAATAGCTCGTAAAGCGCTTCCTTCGGATCGTTCATCTCTTCGAACCGGCTGGTTGCACTGGCCATCAAGACGATTCGCGGCTCAGTCTGCAGCACTTTCCGCAGCCGCCAGCCGGCATCGTTGTCGGCAATGTCCCTGAACATCATGTTCAGGTTCTCGACGATCAACACGAGACGTTTTGCTTCCCCGTCGGCAAAGTCCTGTAGTAGCCCAAGGCACCGATCTTCCAGTATCCGGTCGTCATGGACATGCCGCAGTTCCTCGAAGCTGAGGTGCAAGTCGACGCCTCCTTCCCGGCGCGGCGCCTGATCGGCCAAACGGGACAGGCACTCGAGCCAGAATTCGCCGGCCGTCGAGACCTCGTAACTCTCTTCGGCAAAGATGATCGGAAAAAAATGCGTCGAGAAATCGACATCGCGCAACACCTCCGCCGCGACCCGTAACAGGAGGCTCGTCTTTCCACTACCGCGTGGCCCGATCACGATCTGATGTGTGTTCGCGTTGCCTGAACAGGTACGGAGCGTCTCGATCAGCGATTCGAACTCGGCCATCCGGACGCAGAAGGTCGCGACCAATTCGTCGATTGAAAGAAAGCCCGGATTATACTTCCTGGATGTTGCAGGCATCGATCCGATCTCCTCTCACCGCCTCCGATCGAACATGGGCACGAATGCCTGTCCGTAGCGGCGGTGCCACCAGTCTTTCAGGAATCCGGAAACGAAACGGAATCCTCCTTCCCCGGGTTCCAGGTATCCATCGTGCTGCAGCACATGCAGAATGTTCTCTACCGTGGGGACGCTTTTTCCGTCGGGCACGTCTGGCGCCGTGAAATCATCGCGGTAGCGATCAAGCGTTTCAAAGGTGATTCCGCCGGTGACTGCGGCCGCGGTCAGTATTTCCAGTGCAACAGTATACCCCGCCCGTCCGAGGATCGCTTCCAGCCGGCCCTCGTAATGCTGCAGGTCCACTTGGCCCCGCACTCCCAGCATCTCGTGTTCATAGACCCACTCCACATCTTCAAGAGACGCTTTTTTCCGTCCCGCCCTGCGCAAGTGCTCGTGCATCTGGTCGAAGAACATCTGGACATGGTGGGGGATGCAGTACTGCAACCGGCGGCACATGTCCCGACGAACTTCAAATTGAAGTTCGATTCCGTAGGCCTCGGCGAGTGCCTCAAGGCAGGAAATGGCGGTTTTCTCGCTCCACGGTTTCAGGTCGTAGACAGAAAAGATGTTGGCGTGTGCACTGAGCCCGGCCTGTTCAAGGATCGGCTCCAGGCTCACGCTGCCAGAAAGGATCATCGACACACGGTTCCGATGGGCTTGCCCGACCTTGCGCAACCAACTCAGGAGAGCTTCCGCTTCACTCTTTCCGTCCGGCGTGATGCGGCCCGTTTCGTCCTTGAGTAACCGGTTGACGAGAATCGGTAACTCGTCGATCGCAAGCACGACAGGCCGGTCGCTCGCAGCGAGGGCGGCAAAGATCGCTTCTCCCCTTTGTTGCCAATTTCCCGTGTCTATTCCCGCTCGCAGCTTGACCTTCAGATCCGAAACCGAGATTCCCTCGATTCGCCCGCCGGTTCTTTCAAGAAAGTTGGCGAGGTTGGCCACGATCCGACCCCAAGCCGGACGCACAGGTTTTACCTGAATCCCGATTTCGGCAATCGCATCGGGAGGGTTATTGGCAGCCTCAAGGTCGACAAAGACGACTTCGAACTCGCCGGATTCGGCCAGGCGGCGCTGCAGTTCACGAACGATGCTCGTCTTGCCCATTCGCCGTTGTGCGGTCAGCAGGGTGTGGGTTCCTTCCCGGACACGTTCCTCCAGCGCTGCCAGCTCGTTTTCCCGATCGAAGAAATTTTCTCCGTCGACCCAGTTGCTTCCACCTTTTCGCATCACGCCCAGTCTCCAACAGTTTTGTTGGCAACAACATTGTTGCCAACAAAACTGTTGTCAAGTAGCAAAATTCCACTCGAATTTGCACGTCCCACGGTTTTTTGGCGTACGCCAACCCTTGAAACGAACCTTCAATTCCGAATTGTCGAAGAATCCCTTGCCGAGAATCGGGACCACGACGATTTCGAGGACATACAGGCCCACGAACGGCCAATGGCCGCTTGCACCAAACTGGAACCGATGCGGCCGAGCAAGCTGACCATTGCCTGGCGGAAAGGATGGTGAATTGCGGTTTTCCGAAAACTCGCTTGCGTGCTATCGATATTCTGACGCAAATCCGTGAGGGAGGGGAGGGGCTCATCCGTGTGGAAGTCGATGTTCAGGTCAGTTGCCGAACGCATCATTCGCTCGGGAACGCTCAAGGTGGTCTTTCCGGACGATTCTTCATTCGAGGTTGGCGATTCAACCGGCTCTCCGGTGACGATTCGGATCCATGCGCCGAGCGTGATCCGCAGGTGCGTGCTCAATGCCGAACTGGCCCTGGGCGAAGCCTACATGGATGAAACCATGACGGTCGACGGCGACGACATCTATGGCCTGCTCGACTTGATGACCCGGAATCTCGATGACGCGGAGGACCCGCTCTACCGGAAGATCCTTTACCGTTTCCAGGTCCTCACCAGGAGCCTGGCCCAGTTCAATCCCGTCAGCCGGGCTCGCCGGAACGCCGCCCACCACTATGACCTGTCAAACGATTTCTACACCCTGTTTCTCGATCGGGACAAGCAGTACAGTTGCGCGTATTTCCCTCGGCCCGACATGACCCTTGAAGAGGCTCAGGAAGCCAAGAAACGGCACATCGCGAAGAAGCTGCTGCTGGAGCCGGGAATGAAGGTCCTGGATATCGGCTGCGGATGGGGGGGAATGGGGATCACGCTGGCCGAAGACCACGGCTCGGTGGTCGAAGGCATCACGCTTTCGACGGAACAGCAGGCGTTGGCGATGAACAGGGTCCGGGAACGGAATCTGGAGGACAGGGTTGCCTTCCGGATTTGCGACTATCGCGAGGTCAAGGGCCGCTTCGACAGGATCGTGTCGGTCGGGATGTTCGAGCACGTCGGCGCGCCGCATTACCGGCAGTTCTTCCGTGACGTGCGGCGCCTGCTCGAGCGAGACGGGGTCGCGCTCCTCCACACGATCGGGCGCCTCGACGAACCGGGGACGACGAACCCCTGGATCCGGAAATACATTTTCCCCGGAGGATACGTTCCGGCCCTGTCGGAAGTGATGCAGGCGATCGAAAAGGAAGGGCTCTCGGTCACTGACGTCGAGATCTGGCAGCTCCATTATGCGGAAACCCTTCGGTGCTGGCGGCAGAGATTCGAAGACAACCTGAAGGCAGTGCGCGGGATGTTCGATGACCGTTTTTGCCGGATGTGGAGATTCTACCTGGCTGCCTGCGAGGTGACCTTCAGGAATCGGTCCCAGGTCGTATTCCAGATTCAGATCACGCGCGACAAGAACCTGCCGCCCGCGACCAGGGATTACATGTACGCTGTCCGCGACCAGGCGTAACTCACGGGCAAGAATTCCCGAGCCGGGTTTGCCCTCGAAAGGTGCGGCACGGAATGTCCTGCGCGCTCGGAGCCCGGTGCTCTCACCGGCGCGGTGGACAAGCGCCGGTTGAGGGCCTGCAACGCCGGGAGAAACGCGTCTTTGTTGACGGTGAGGACACCTCCCGCCCTGACATGGGCAACCCCGGACAGGCGTGATCGTTCGTCCGCGAGGCTCCCCGGGTGTTTCCGGGGCGCGGGTTCAGAAGTAGGCGTTTGAAATCAACGCTTGCCGGAATCCGCCGCCGCCTGTCCGTGTCGACGGTGTCCGTGACGAATGAAGCCGGTGGCCACGATCGCGAGAACGACGGAATTGAGGATATGCCAGGCGAAATGCGTACCGGTCGGAAATGCGCCGCAGACGTGTTCGTCCAGGATCCGAAACGCGAGAGAGAGAACAAAGACGCCGGATCCGGCGGCCAGCCAAGGCGCAATCGCATGATGCCTGATCGCGAGAATGACCGCGTTCACGAACAACAGCAAAAGCGCCGACACATAACCTGCATTGGCGCCGCCGAGCAGAGTGCCCGCGAGCAGGAATTGCATCCCTGCCGCAAGCGGCAGGAAGGTGAATGCGCCGACGATCGAAACCAAAAGTCCGAGGCCGTGCACGTGATAGAGGACGACTCCGAAGTAGAGGATAATGAAGGCCTGGATCGGAATGACATCGCTGGCCAACGCCCAGTTCGTCGCGAACGTGTGAAACAGGAAAGAGCCCGTACCGATGCAGAAAACGAGGAAGATCAGCGAGACAACGCCAGAATCCAGTCGTTCCCTTTTCCGCGCTTCCAAAAACAACCAGTACACGGCGGCATAAAAGGCGAGGTTGGTCAACGCGTTGACGGGTTCACCCCAGAGATTCGGCTCGGTACCTATCCGTTCGCAATACCCGTCATGAACCTGCATCACGTCCTCCGTCTTTCATCCCGATTTGCCCGGCCGGATACCATGGCTTGGCCCCGGATTCATGGCTTCCGCACGAACCGGGGATTCGTCCGATAAACCGTGACACATCGCCGGATGATCCCGGGAGGGCGCAGGATACGGGTCATCGCCGAGCCCTTTTCCAGTCGGGTTCGTTCGGAAACGCACTTTCCATGAACCCTGATGGCGAACCGATCGGCCGATTGCAATCGGCCGATCGCAGCCGGGCAAGGCGATTCCGGCGGTAAACATTTTCCGAGGTCAATCCTCCCCTAAGCGATCACCAGGCAGTTTCCGGTTCAGGGTTACCTGGCGGAGCTCCGCCAGGGAAATTGCCTTCATGGCAATGGCGCCGCCAAAGTAGGCGACAGCTCCTGCCAAAACGATGACGGCAAGAGCGGCGTATCTGATGCCATCCGCGGTGAGCCAGGGGAGCAGGAGTTCCGCCAGGCCGAACACGACGACCGCCATGAATGCCGAAGCCAGCAGGGCGCGTGGTGTGAAGGAACGCAATCTCCGGTCGACCCGGGCCTTCTCTCCCAGGCGGCGGCGCCCATTCCACAAGAGGAAAACCATGAGCCATGACGACAAGGTGGTGCCGACCGCCGCCGCCAGGTATCCGGCGAGGGGAATGAGCCCGATCGCAAGTATGGCATTGGCCAGCATGGCGACGACGGCGTAGCGGAACGGTGTCCTGGTGTCCTCCTCCGAGAAGTAAAGAGGCTGCAACGTCTTCTGGAGGACAAACGCGGGCAGGCCGATTCCGTAAACGGCCAGCGCTGCCGCGGTCGCATGGCTGTCATCGGACGTGAATGCGCCCCGTTCGAAAAGTACCGAAACTAGCGGAAACGGGATGACGACAAGCGCGAACGCTGCCGGAATCGTTAGCATCAAGGAAAATTCCGTCGCCCTGTTGAAGGCGTCCCTGCTGCCCTCGTGATCCCCCTCCGCCAGCCTCTTCATGAGTTCGGGAAGCAGGACGATTCCGGTTGCGATGCCGACGACGCCAAGAGGCAACTGGTACAGCCGGTCCGCCACGGCGAGCCACTGGATCGCGCCATCGAAGTAACTGGCGACCTGCCGCCCGACGAGGATGTTGACCTGGACGACACCGCCGGCGAGAACCGCGGGAAATGCGACCACGGCGAGTCTCCGGACCTTCGGTGTCAGCCTGGGGACATGCAATGCCATCCGGATCCCCGTACGCCGGCAGGCCAGCCACATGAGTGCGAGTTGTGCGATTCCCGCGACGGGGACGCCCCATGCCAGGGCGGGGCCGGGATCGATACCGGACGCCAATGCCATCCCCATCGCTGCGAGCAGGATCACGTTGAGCAGGACGGGGGCCGCTGCGCCCGCCGCGAATCGTCCGAATGAATTCAGGATTCCGCTGAGAAGGGAGGCAAGGGCTATGAACAGGATGTACGGAAAGCAGATGCGTCCGAAGTCCACCGCGAGGTCGAAGCGTCCGTCGTCCCGAAATCCGCTTGCGATCGCCAGGACGAACCACGGCATCGCGACCTGTGCCGCTACGGTCAGGACAATCAGGGCGGTGGTCAGCCATGAAAAGGTGTTTCGTGCGAATTCTGCCGCTTCCTGCTTGTCGGACAGTGACTTGGAGAAAATCGGAACAAATGCGGCGTTGATCGTACCTTCCGCGAACAGGCGCCTGAACAGGTTGGGCAATGCAAAGGCGACCTGGAACGCTTCCGCGATCGGGCCCGAGCCAAAAAGCGCTGCTATGACGATGTCACGAAAAAACCCGGTCAGCCGGCTGAGCAGGGTCCAGCTGCCAACCGTGAACGCGCTCAGGTAGAGCCTTGATCTGCGACTCATCTGGTGGCCTGCTCGGCTCCGCGATCAATGGCCTCCCTGAGACGGCGCTTGATGACGTCCTGTTTGGACGTTGACCCGATCTTGAGTCCGAACATGTCCTTGACATAGAACACGTCGACGGCCTGCGCCCCGTACGTCGCAATGACGGCTGACGAAATCCTGATGTTCAATTGACTGAGCGTGCGGGTCAGGTCGTACAACAGACCGGGTCTGTCACGCGTGTCGACTTCGATGATTGTATAGATTGCCGAACCATCGTTGTCGAAAGTGATCGCGGTCGGCACCAGGAACTCCCGCTCGGTCTTCTTGATCTTGTCCCGAGCCTTGAGGCCACCCCTGGCAGGCGTCTGGTTGATCAGGGCTTTCGCCACCCTCGCATGCAGCCGGGGCAGGTGGCTTTCGTTGAAGTGACTTCCGGCGATGTCGAGAATCCAGAACACCGAAGTCGCGTACCCGTCCGAACTCGTATAGGTGCGCGCATCGATGACATTGGTACCGGTCATCGCAAGCGCGCCGGCAATGCTTGCGAAAACCCCCGGATGGTCGACGGTCACCACGCAAACGCGCGTCGCATCCCGCCGCGTGTCTTCGCCGAGATCGATATTGAACGCCTGGTTGTCGAATGGCTCCCCGATCCTGCGCAACAGTTCCGCAATGATGAATTGTGAATCATTGTCGAGACCGATCCAGTACGGATCGAAGTGTCGGTTCAATTCGGTCTGCCGCTTGTCTGCCGGCCAGTCGGAAATCCGCTCGCCAAGCGCCGCCTTCGCTTCCTCGACCCGACCATGGGCAGTTATGGTATCGGATCCTTCCCGGAGCGCCTGTCGGGTGAAACCATGAAGCTCCCGGATCTGCTGGGCCTTCCACGACGTCCAGGTTCCGGGACCAACCCCCCGGATGTCGCAAACCGTCAAGACGGTCAGGAGATTCAAACGGGCCGTGCTTTGAACCTTTCTCGCGAAGTCCCGAACCGTTTGCGGGTCCGAAATGTCGCGCTTCTGAACGACATCCGACATCAGCAGGTGATTGCGAACGAGCCAGGCAACCGTTTCGGATTCCTTCTCGTCGAGGCCCAACCTTGGCGCGACGGTTTCGGCTACCCTTGCGCCGGCGATGGAATGGTGTTCAGATCTTCCCTTGCCGATGTCGTGCAGCAGGAGCGCAACATAGAGGACACGGCGGTTGACTCCGGCCCTGAGAATTCCCGTCGCCACCGGAAGACTCTCGACGAGGTCTCCGTGTTCGATCTGGTTGAGATTCGAAATGCACTGGATCGTATGCTCGTCCACGGTGAACTTGTGGTAGAGGCTGAATTCAGACATCGCGACGATGTGCTGGAATTCAGGGATGAAGGCCCCGAGAACCCCGAGTTCGTTCATTCTGCGGAGCGCACGTTCAGGGTTGCCGTATTTCAGCATCAGGTCGATGAAAATCCTGCGCGCCTCGGGGTGATTCCGGATTTCATCGTCGATCAGGTGAAGGTTCGCGGTAACCAGGCGCATGGCGTCCGGATGAATCAGGATTTCCGAACGAAGTCCTTCCTCGAAAATCCTGAGGATGTTCAGGGGGTCGGAAAGGAAGCGATCTTCATTGACGACGGCCAGACGGCCGTGAACGATCTCGTAGCCGGCGGGGGCCGCCGGTGAATCCAGGCCGAAAACTCCCAGGCTCAGCCGAAAGCGGGGCGGCGGCTTTTTCACATGTTGCGCTTCGAGCTTGGTCAGGAAGATACGGGTCAGTTCCCCGACATGCGTCGCATGCCGGAAATAGGTTTGCATGAACCGTTCGACGCCGCGCAGTCCGTCACCGTCCCGGAAGTCCAGAATCCTGGCGATTTCCACCTGTGCATCGTAGGTCAGTTTGTCGCTTGCCCGATTGGTCAGCAGGTGGAGATGGCACCTGACGGTCCAGAGGAATTGCTCGGCTTCGAAAAACCGGCTGTATTCGGTCTGGGTGAAGAACCCCCGGGCGACCATCTCTTCGGGTTGTCTTGCACGGCTGATGTACTTGGTGATCCAGTAGAGGGATTGCAGGTCCCGGAGGCCGCCCTTTCCTTCCTTGACGTTCGGTTCCAGCATGTAACGCTGGCCACCCTGGCGGACATGGCGTTCAGCGCGCTCGACCAACTTGTTCTCGACGAATTCCGAGGCGGACTTGCTGAACAATTCGCGCCAAAGGCGGCTTTCCAGTCGAGACGACATCTTCCTGTCGCCACAGATGTGGCGGCACTCCAGCATCGATGTCTTTATGGTCTGGTCGGCCTTTCCGAGACTCAGGCACTCATTGATCGTGCGGGTCGCCTGTCCGATCTTGAGGCCAGTGTCCCAAAGGACATACAGCATGAATTCCACGACCGACTCGATCATGGCGGGCGATTTCCTGTTGACGAGAAACAGGAGATCGACGTCGGAAAACGGCGCCATTTCGGCACGGCCGTAACCTCCGACGGCCATGATCGCGAGACGCCCGACCGCCTTGTCGTCTTCGGGCAGGCCGAGGGTTCTGGTCGCCGCCGAATACGCCGCCTTGACGATCTCGTCGATAAGCCAGGTATAGGATCGTATTGCCTGGGTGGTGCGATACGGACTGGCCAGGTACGCGTCCCCGATGGCGGCGCGCCCGGCCTTGTTGGCTTCGACCAGGACGCCGGCTACGGCCTTGCGGACTTCAGCCTCGCCTGCAGCCCGGTTCGCCGCAATGCGAATCCCGGTTTCGATCTGTTCGGGGTCAACGATGCTTCGGGGGTCCGCGACCAGCAAGGGTTTTTCGGCTTGGCCGGTCTCGGACCAGTCTTCACTACGAACCTGCACGAGTGGCACCACCGGACGGAAGTTCCGCTGGATCAATGATTTCTATCCATCCGTCGCGAACTTCTGCGATCGCCAGACGACGCACGACGGTTCCATCCGGGCGCAGGCGAAACGCGCCGTTGACGCCGACGAATCCCTCCGCCCTGGTCAATCGCCGCGCGGACAGCGTGTCGGGGGCGGAGGATTGCGCAAGCGTTCCGATGAGTTGAATTCCGTCGTACGCGAGCCCGGCGAGTATGTGCGGCCGTTTCCCGTAGGCATTGTGGAAACGCACGACGAAGGCGTCGTACAGGCCCGGGTCCGGAAGCGCAAACCATCCGCCCTGCAGGCCCTCGTGCCTGAGCGTAGCTTTCGGGATGTCCCAACGGGTCAGCCCGATGTACTGGATATCCTCCGGCATCGAGATTTCATCGGTTCCGGGACCCGGCAGCATTTCCGCAAAGATCGGGAGCGCACCCGCGGAATCCGCGTCGATGACGACGGCATCCGGCAGGGATTCGGCGACCGTGCGCCTGATAATCGGCATGGCGTCGATTGCGCCCGTCGCCGTAAGCTCGTACGTCGCCACGCCCACGACTCTTGCCCCGTTGATCACGGCGGCCGTCGCGACCGCACCGGCGGCGAGTCTGCCAGCCTGGTTTTGCGCGGCGACGACGGCGATCCTGGACAAGCCCTGGCTTGATGCATGTGCGATCAACTGGTTGGCAGTATTCTGGAAGGAAATGCCGAGCACGTAGACGTTGCCGCCGGCGACCTCGGGGTTGTTCGAAAAGCTCAAGACATTCAGGTTGTTGCGTGCCGCTTCCTGGCTGACTGCGATCGTCGCGTTCGAAAACAACGGTCCGAGAATGATGTTGGCGCCATCTTCCGCCGCCTGCCGGACCGCTTGGACTGCGGTTTCCGGGTTGCCGGCAGTGGGATAGACCCGAAGGTCAATCTGCGCGCCATCCCCGAAGTCGGCAATTGCCAGTTGCGCTGCCTGAACCAGGCTCTCGGCCAGCATGTCCTGGCGCCGGTCACCGGATTCCGAAGGAACCAGCAGCGCGACGTTGACCGGAGTTACTGATCCTGGTCCATGCCCGGGTCCCAATGCCGATGGCGGCTGTGGGTTGCAGCCGGCAAGTACCGCGAGAAAAACCGCCAGCAACGCGAATGGAAAGAATCGTGTTCTCGGATTGAAGTCTGCCATTTGATCGATCCTGCCTATTTTTGAAAAAAACATATCCCAATCGGACACGGGTTTAAAGCTCATTCAATTTCGGGCTGCGTTTCGCAAACGGCTTGACCCGAACTGGCTGGCTGGCCGTGCGCCGTTTCCGGAAACGAAGGGTTTCCACGGCCTGGCCGATGCCAGGGTCGTCGGGATGAAACCGGCCACGTCGGGCGATCGCGGAGACTTTCCGGATGCAGATGATCGGAAGGCTTGTTCAAGCTGGCCTGGCACCGCCGCGAACGCGGCGGCGTGCATCTGTGCCGGTGTTCGAGCCCGAAGGCAGGCGGTGCCCGGAAGCAGCCGCGTTCGTGGTGAAAGCGATGGATCGTCCCGTCTTCCCGGGATCACCGGGAGCCCCGCGACGACAAGGTGAAGTGCGCCTTGCCGGTTGATCCCGACGACGGGCAACGCGTCGCGTGTGTCGCCTCGTCCATGTCGACGAATCCCGGGACGGGTGCGGACATCCCACCGGACGACAAACCGTCGACACCCGTCGGCTCGTCGGACGACGAATGCCGGAAACACCCCGGGGAGGATCGGCGCTCAGGCCGGATCATCCACTGTTCCGCAACGCGGGATCGTCCTGAAAGCCGGGACCGGTTCCATTGAAGTCCCTGGGCGTCGCCGGTATATCGGAGCGGTATTGGCAATGTCCCGCCGCCAGAGGCGACCATGTTCGACACGCGCACCGCGACACGTGCCGGGGCCGTTTTCACGGCGCTGTGGCTTGCCGGCCCGGCGCCCGCCGAGATCGACCCGGTCAAGGTCATCGACACGGTGGACCAACTGCTTCGCGGAGAGTCCAGCCGAGCGGTCGCGACGATGGAGGTCGTCACCGGCAACTGGGAGAGGGCGCTGACCATGGAAGCCTGGTCGCTCGGGACGGATTACTTCCTCGTTCGCCTCCTCCGGCCGAAGAAGGAAGCCGGCACGGCGACGCTGAAGGCCGGAAACAACATCTGGAACTACCTTCCCAAGGTTGACCGGACCATCAAGATTCCCGCCTCGATGATGGGCGGTTCCTGGATGGGATCCCATTTCACCAACGACGACCTGGTGAAGCAAAGCCGCCTCGCGGAGGACTACGACATCGACCTGTCGTTCGACGGCCGTGACGCATCCGGTGTCCGTGTCTGGGACTTCACGCTGACCCCGAAACCCGATGCGGCTGTCGTCTGGGGGCGCATCGAATACCGGGTGCGTCAGGAAGACCTGATGCCGGTCTTGGCGGGTTTTTACGATGAGGCGGGTTCGCTTGTGCGGTCCATGGAATTCGGGGGATTCCGGATTTTCGATGGCCGGCTCCTGCCGAGCGTCATTCACATGCGTCCCACCGACGAACCGGACGAACACACGACCATCCGTTACGAGGAACTGGACTTCGACATCGATATCACCGAAAGGTTCTTTTCGCTTCGCAACCTCAAGAAAAACCGCTGACGCGCAACCGTGGCTGCACTCACGTCATGGGCCCGGATCGGATGGCGGAACATTGGTCGCAATCCAAGACGCACGGCGCTGACGTCGGGTGGTCTCGCGGTCAGCTACTTTGCCGTCGTGTTCATGACGGGATGGACTGGCGGCATCAACGAGGAGCTGATTGAGAACGCGACATCGCTGACCGGCGGTCAGATCGAGATCCACGACAGCGCCTACCTGCCGGACAGAAGCCTGTACGACACCATCGGCGGGCGTGACGGCGTGGACGTGGCGGCGCTGCTCGCGGCGGTGGATGCCGATCCGGACGTTGGGGCGTCCGCCCCCCGCGTCTTCGCCGGCGGTCTCGTGAGTTCCGGCGAAGCAACCTCCGCGGTGGTGCTCCTCGGCGTCGACGTGGCGCGCGAGACTCGCGTCAGCCGGTTCCTGCACCTCCTCACGGCAGGACGAACGCCCGGCCCGGGCGCATCGGAACTCGTGCTCGGCGCGGAAACCGCGCGTCAGTTGTCGGTCGAGACCGGTGACGAAATCGTGGTCGTCGCCCCGGGGGCGGACGGCTCCCTGGCAAACGGGCTCTACAGGCTCGCGGGCGTGTTCGAGACCGGGCTCACGGAGCTCGACAACGGTCTTGCCGTGATGCCGATCGGGGACCTGCAGGAGTTCATCGTGCTTCCGCAGAACCGCATCCACGAAATCGCGGTCGCGGCCCTGAAACCGTCGGAGGCAGTCTCGACCGCGGCGCGCCTCGAGGCGATGCTGGTTGAATTCGCAACCGGGATCGACGCCGCTCCATGGACCGAGCTCCACCCTGCAGTCGTGGACTACGTGGGCCTCTCCGAGAGCATGCACTGGATCATTCTCGCGATCGTCTTCACCATCGCCGTCTTCGGCGTGGCGAATACCATGATTCTGGCGACGTTCGAGAGGCGCAGGGAATTCGCCGTCATGCTGGCGCTCGGAGCGACGCCGCGCGCGATAGCCGGTGCCGTGGTCACGGAGGCCCTGGCGATCGGAATTGTCAGCCTCGCTGCCGGTGCCCTGTTCACCTATCCCCTCATGGTCTGGTGGCATGTCGCGCCCCCCGATCTCAGCTGGCTCTACGGCAGCACGACCCTGGCGGGTGTCCTGATCACCCCGAGCCTTCGCATCGCCTACGACCTATCCGCCTGGTTGTCGGCGACAGCGGTCCTCCTCCTGACATCGGTTTTGGCCGCCCTCTACCCTGCCTTCCGGGCGGCGATGATTTCGCCTGCCGATACGTTGTCCGATCTCTGAACATGGCTGGACGATCAACCCGTTACCTCCGCGAGCCCGCATGGCGGGTCTCCGCGAAACTGGCGCTCCGCAGCCTCCGTCTGAACGTCCGGCGGACGATCCTTACGGCCGCCGCGATGATACTCGGCGGGGGCCTGTTGATCTTCGGCTTCAGCCTGACCGATGGCGGCCAGGAGATGTGGATCCGCGAGGCCGCGCGCATGGGAACCGGCCACATCGTCATCGAACGCCCCGAGTTCCGGAATGCCCCCCGGATCGAGAACCGTCTCCCGCGGGAGGTCCACGACGTCGTGACACGGGCGCTTGCGTCACCTGCCGTGGCGTCACGCGTGATGGCCGCCTCCGCCCAGCTTGGCGTCAGAGGCCTTGCAAGCTCGGCCGCCGGTGCGCGCCCGGTCAAGATCACCGCGGTTGTCCCGGAAGCCGAGGCCGGGCTCTCGACCCTGGATGCAAAGGTGACGGCGGGAAGATACCTCCGGCCGGACGACGAGGCACGCGCCGTCATCGGCGTGCGCCTGGCCGCGAGCCTTCGCCTCGAGCCCGGTTCGAAGTTCGTGGTGCAGTCCGAGGATGCTACCGGCGAAATCGCCTCGCAACTCCTCCGTGTCGCCGGCATCTTCCGGAGCGGCGTCGCGGAAGTGGACCAGACAACCGTTCAGGTTCCGCTGCAGACAGCGGATGGCTGGCTCGGCGCCGGAAACGGCGTCACCAACGTCAAGGTGGTTCTCCTGCACAGCTCATTGGTTCCGGAGACCGTGGCCGCGCTTGAAGAGGCACTCGCGGCTCACATCCTGGAAGGGAATGTCGCTGTCCTCGACTGGAAGACGGCAAACCCGGCCCTCGCGTCGGCGATCGCGCTCGACAATTTCAGCGGGTCGATCGTGCGGGTGCTACTCTTCGGGATCATCGCATTCGGCATCATGAACACGGTGCTGATGTCGGTCCTCCACAGGCACCGTGAATTCGGCATCCTGCAGGCGATCGGAATGTCGCCGGCCCAGACCGGCGTCATCGTCCTCATCGAAGGCATGGTGCTGACGCTCCTGAGCGGTTTCATCGGGGTGGGACTCGGTACGTTTCTCACCTGGTACTTTTTCGGCGACGGGCTCGACTTTTCGGGATCCATGGACGAGATGACCTTTTCCGGCATTCTCCTGGAGCCGGTCATCGTGCCGGAATTCCGTACCGGGCGCTACCTGCAGTCGCTCGGGTTCATTCTCGTGGTCGGTACCATCGCATCCGTGTACCCCGCCCTCCGGGCGGCAAGGATCGACGTCACCGAAGTCCTGAAATTCGATCGATGAAAGCCATGCCCGAACATGACGACCGCCTGAACGCGACGGCGATACGGACGGACCGTGTCAACAAGACTTTTCGGCAGGCGTCGGAAGAGGTCCACGCGGTCAGGGACGTGAGCCTCGCCGTCGCGACGGGCGAGTTCACCGCCCTCGCCGGGCCATCGGGATCCGGCAAGACCACGCTCCTCAACCTGGTCGGCGGTCTCACCCGGCCGACGTCTGGCCGCGTCTGGGTCGGCGGGAACGAGATCAGCCGCATGCGGCAGCGGAAACTGGCGAAGTTCCGTTTGCAGCGCATCGGTTTCGTGTTCCAGGCCTACAATCTGCTTCCGGTGCTCTCCGCTTTCGAAAACGCCGAGTTTCCGATGCTGCTCCAGGGAATTGCGGCGGGTGAACGCAGATCCCGCGTGACGGCGCTCTTCGAGCGCACGGGACTTGCCGGCCTCGAAGCCAGGCGACCGGGCAAGCTGTCCGGCGGTCAGCAGCAACGCGTTGCCGTGGTGCGGGCGGTCGCCGGCAGGCCCGCGTTCGTGCTCGCCGACGAACCGACCGCGAATCTCGATTCGGCGGCAAGTGACTCGCTGCTTGATCTCATGAGCGAACTGAACCGCGACCTCGGTGTGACCTTCGTGTTCGCAACGCATGACGCCAAGGTGATGGATCGCTCGCGCCGCCTGGTGAAAATGGTGGACGGCGCAATCGCATCGGACGAACTCCGTCCATGATGGCAGGTTTCCGGTCCCTCGCCATGACGTCCGTCGTGATCGTCGTGATCCAGGGATGCCCGGCGGCGGCCGGCGCCGAGGTCTCCGGCCATGTCCGGTCGACCTTGCTCGTGAAAGGGAGCGACGGTGGCGCGACGGAGGCCGACTGGTTGAACGGGCTCCGCCTCACGCTCGATGAAGACCTTGGATCCGCGGTTCTCACGTTGAGCTACGAACTCGCGGTGAGCGTCGCCGGGGAACAACCGGCACGAGGTGACACGGACTGGCTGGATCTCGAAGGACCCGTGGCGCGGGGCAGGGACGTCGAGAGCCGTCACCGGCTCGACAGGCTCGAACTCGCCTTCAGCGCGGGCGACGGGATCGACGTGACCATCGGCCGCCAGGCGGTCTCCTGGGGAACCACGCTCTTTCTGACGCCGGCAGATCCCTTTGTTCCATTCTCGCCTTCGGATACGCTCCGCGACTACCGCCGCGGGATCGACGCGCTCCGGCTCCGCGCCTACCCCGGCGCCTTGAGCGAAATCGACCTGGTCGTACGTCCGAGCCGGCTCCGGGATCGAACGGAACTGACTGTTCTCGCACGCGCGCTGACGATCTGGGGTGACTGGGAAGTCTCCGCCTGGGCCGGATCGCTTTACGGCGATGCCGCGGCAGCCGTTGGTGCGGCGGGCGGGATTGCGGATTGGGCCGTGCGTGCCGAGGCGGCGGTCCGGGACGGCGGGAAAAGTGCGATCGGCCGCGCCGCCATCGGTGTTTCACGGACGTTTTCCGTCTGGAATCGGGACCTCGGTTTCGTCCTCGAGTACCAGCACGATGGCTTCGGAGCGGCCCGGCGACAGGATTACGAGGCTCTCCTCCGATCCGATCCATTCGTGCGAGGCGAGTTGCAGGTACCCGGACGCGACCAGGCTGTCATGCAGGCGGTGTATCAGGTTCACCCGCTCTGGGAACTCACGGGCCTGGCACTCTGGAACCTGAACTCGGGGAGTGCGATCCTCGGGCCGGGTTTCTCTCATTCCCTCAGTGATGCGGCGACGGTGTCGGGGAGCGTCTTCGCCGAGTTGGGTGACGCGATTCCGGAAGAGGCCATTCCGGCCGAGGCGGGAATCCGGGCTCCACCCGTGAACGCATACCTGTACCTGACCTGGTATTTCTGATTGCGCGGATGCCGTAACCGCGCGAAAATCTCCCAATTCCGGTGCCGAGATCCATGAGGTGCCGCGCAGCCGGGCGAGCCCCAAACTGGTGATGACGGTCCTCTTCGAGAAATGTGGGATGCACCAGCCGCTGAACCGGCAGAGCGAACGCGACGCCGGAGAGGGCGGGTTCTCAGCGTGCCTGGCCTGCCCAACCAGATTGTCGCGTGCGTCATGGCGCCGATTCCGGTGCGGATATCGTTCTCATTGGCCGTTTCCCGGTTTCCGAGGATGTCACTGGACAGGCCGTTCCTGACTGCGGCGACAAACCGAAATTCGACGACCGGGGGGAACCTCACCAGTCTTCCCGGGGTCGGAAAGAATTACCGTTTCGCGGATACCGGTGTAGAATTGTGTTTTCCGGCGAGCACGCCGCCGCGAGATCATGTGGCGCCCTGTAATCGGCCGGTACTGGCTACGGAGACGGCAGCATGCTCGGGACATTGGTCAGGAAGCTGAATTTTTCCCTCAACGGACTGCGCGATACCTGGATTTCGGAGACGAGTTTCCGGCAGTGGAGTTTCGTCGTTATCGTATCGGACGGGCTGGCCCTGTACCTGTTTTCCGTTTCGTTCGTGACGGGTGTCATCCTCTTCGCCGGGTTCGTATTGCTCGCCGCGGAACTATCGAACACCGCGATCGAAGCGGTGGTTGACAGAGTGGACACGCAATGGCACGCGCTCGCCCGCAAGGCGAAGGACGCGGGGAGCGCCATGGTCTTCCTGACATTCCTCGGCCTCGTCACCGTCTGGGTATTCGCCCTGCTCGATGCGCGGGCCGGGTAGGGTGTGGACCAAGGGGACTCACGTCGCGGCCCCTGTCAGGACAAGGCTTGATTCCGTGCGGGACACGGTTCGGGTTCGCCCGATACGGTTGCCGCGTCCGGCGGCGAAGAAACGGCGGGCGCGAGTCGATGCCGATGCAGATCGTGGTACAGGATCCTCGACCCGCGTGCCTCACGGAGACGGGCCGGCAGGGCGACTCGGCTTCGGACAAACGGATTTTTGCTGTCCTCGGGATTTGTGACGGACGCGTTCGTTCGAGACGCCGGCCATGGTCCGAACGCGGCATGAGGGAAATGCGATGACGCCAGACGCTTCGCATCGGGCCGACGGCCGATCGGCTGGATTTCCGGTCGAATTCCCGCATTTCCGGGACAGCGATTCCCTGGCAATCTGTTCGGATTGCAGGAAGATTCGTGGAAAAGCAGGTATCGTGTCGGAAGCGTTTGTCCGACGGGACGATTTTCGTATAGGGTTCCAAGGCGTGACGCAGGTATTCAGGAAAAACCGCACTGGATCGGTTTCCATTGCCAGGATCCCGACGCATCGCTTCGGGCTTGGCAACGGTGGGTGACGAATGGCACAGTCGCGAACGGGCAATGGCAACAACGGGTTGATCATGAACAAGGGAACGCGGCTGACGCCACAGGAAAGCCTTCAGTATCACCGGGAACCCAGGCCCGGGAAACTCGAGATCAACGCCTCGTGCCCGATGACAACCCAGCGGGACCTGTCTCTCGCCTACTCACCCGGGGTGGCGGTTCCGGTCGAGGCCATCGCCAGCGATCCCGAGTTGGCTTTCGATTACACGACCAAGGGCAACATGGTCGCCGTTGTCTCGAACGGAACGGCAATCCTGGGCCTCGGGAATCTCGGCGCCCTGGCATCGAAACCGGTCATGGAAGGCAAGGCAGCACTGTTCAAGAGATTTGCCGACATCAACTCCATCGACATTGAACTCGCGACGGAAGATCCGGAAGAATTCATCAGCGCGGTCAGGTTGCTCGGCACCGGTTTCGGCGGCATCAACCTCGAAGACATCAAGGCGCCGGATTGCTTCGTCATTGAGCAACGGCTCAAGGATGAAATGGATATCCCGGTGTTTCACGACGACCAGCACGGGACAGCAGTGATCTGCGCCGCGGGGCTGATCAATGCACTGAAGTTGACGGGAAAATCCCTCGAGAGTTGCCGAATCGTCCTGAATGGAGCCGGAGCGGCAGGAATCGCTTCTCTCGAACTCATCAAGGCGATGGGTGCGCGGCCCGAGAACTGTATCGCGTGCGATTCGAAAGGCGTGATCTACAAGGGTCGCACGGAAGGCATGAACCAGTGGAAGTCGGGCCATGCCGCTGAAACCGGTGCCCGTACGCTCGACGACGCCATGGTCGGAGCGGACGTGTTCCTTGGAGTGTCGGTAAAGGGCGCGGTCTCCGAGGCAATGCTCCGGTCGATGGCAAGGAATCCGGTCATTTTCGCCATGGCAAACCCGGATCCCGAAATCACGCCGGAGGAAGCGCGGGCAGTCCGGGAGGACGCGATAATCGCGACCGGGAGATCCGATTATCCCAACCAGGTCAACAACGTGCTCGGATTTCCGTACCTGTTCCGCGGGGCGCTCGATATTCACGCCCGCGCGATCAACGACGAGATGAAGATCGCCTGTGCGGAAGCGCTGGCAAAACTGGCGCGTCTCGACGTTCCCGACGAGGTGGCACTGGCCTACGGAGCCAATCTCAGGTTTGGCCCCGAATACATCATTCCGACACCTTTTGACCCGAGGCTGATCCACGTTGTTCCGCCTGCGGTTGCACGGGCCGGAATGGAAACGGGCGTTGCCCGTCGACCGATTGCGGACATCGATGCTTACGAACTCGCTCTCAAGTCGCGGCTCGACCCGACCGCTTCGATGCTGCAGGCTCTCTACGCGCGCGCCAGGAACAGGCGGGCCCGAATGGTTTTTGCCGAGGGAAACGATGATCGGGTCATTCGCGCGGCGGTCGTTTACGCGCGTCAGGAAATGGGGCAGGCCATCGTCGTCGGACGTGAGGATGACGTCATCCGACGCATGAAAGAGCAGGGACTTTCGGACGCCATTGACGAGATTACGATCACCAATGCCGCAAAGACCGAACACCTCGAACTCTACAAGGAGTTCCTTTATCGGCGGGTGCAGCGGAAAGGCCTGGACCAGAAGGACTGCCACCGCCTGGCATCGCGGGACCGCCACGTCTTTTCCGCGCTCATGGTCGCACATGGTCATGCCGACGGAATGGTCACGGGCGCGACGAGGAAATCCGCCAATATCCTCAAGCTCATCAACCATGTCTTTGACGCCGAACCCGGCGATGGCGCGGTCGGCATTTCGGTCCTGCTGGCGCGCAGCAAAATAATCCTGATTGCGGACACGCTGGTTCACGAGTGGCCGGAACCCGCGGACCTGGCGGACATAGCGGAACGGTCGGCAAGCGTTGCGCGGAGCATCGGAATCGAACCGAGGGTTGCGTTCGTGAGCTTTTCGAATTTCGGGTATCCGGTCTCCGAGCGTGCGGAAAAAATGCTGCTGGCGCCCAGGGTGCTGGACGAGCGGAGCGTGGACTTCGAATATGACGGGGAAATGACAGTCGACGTGGCCCTGAACCGGGATGTCATGCAGCAGTACCCATTCTGCCGATTGTCCGGACCTGCCAACATCCTCGTGGTACCCGCGCGGCACTCCGCATCGATTTCAACGAAACTGATGCAGGAAATGGGCGGTGCGACCGTGATCGGCCCGATCCTTTCCGGAATCGACAAGCCGGTCAAGCTGTGTCCGGTGACTTCCTCGGTCAACGACATCCTGAACATGGCGGTATTCGCGTCATGCGATGTCGGGTAGACCGACCCGGTTCGATCGGCGTCAACCGATCCCGGGTGTCGGCGAGTGCCTGGCTCCGGGTCGGCCCGCGGCCGCCGGCGGGCCGGACTCATTGCGGTTGATGTTCAGCCCTGGGTCACCTTGTCCCAGAACTGCCTGATCGTCCGCGAAAACCCGGTTATTCCCGGATTGTTGGTGTCTTCGCTGGCCTGATCGAACTGCCTGAGAAGCTCTTTCTGGCGGGAGGTCAGGTCAACCGGGGTTTCGACGGAGACCTCCAGGTAAAGGTCTCCCTGGCGGTGGTCCCTGAGCCCGGGCATTCCCTTGCTCCGAAGTCTCAATCTCTTGCCGGTCTGGGTGCCGGGCGGAATTCCGACTCGGCTCTTTCCGCCATCGATGGTCGGTACCTCGATGTCGCCGCCGAGAGCTGCCTGTACAAACGAGACGGGTACGCGGCAGAGCAAGTCCATCCCGTCCCTTTCGAAAATCGGATGATCGGCAACCTCCACGAACAGGTAAAGATCGCCGGGAGGACCGCCGCGCAGTCCAGCCTCACCTTCACCGGCCACCCGGATTCGCGTGCCGGTTTCGACGCCCGCGGGCACGCGAACGCTGAGTTGCCTCTCGCGTTCCTGGCGGCCCGAGCCGCTGCAGAACCTGCACGGGTCGGAAATCACGCTGCCTTGTCCGCGGCAGGTCGGGCAGGTCCGCTCCACCGTGAAGAATCCCTGTTGCGCACGGACTTTTCCGCGCCCGTTGCAGGTCGGGCACCCCGAAGGTTCGGAACCGTCCCTTGAACCCGTGCCGTCACACTGCTGGCAGGTTGTCGAGCCCCTGATCGACAGTTTCTCTTCCGTTCCGGAAAAGGCGGTTTCCAGCGGGATGCGGAGGTCGTAACGGAGGTCGGAGCCGCGCACGGCACGGCGTCCCCGTTGTCCGCCGCCAGCGAAGTCGCCGAAGAAATCGTCGAAAATGTTCGTAAACGCCGACGCAAAATCCGTCGTCGTGGGGCCTGATGAATTTCCGTCGAAGGCGGCGTGACCAAACCGGTCATATGCCGCTTTCTTTTCCGGGTCCTTCAGGATGTCATTGGCTTCACTGACTTCCTTGAAAATCCGCTCGGCGTCCGGATTGTCCTTGTTTCGATCCGGATGGTATTCCCTGGCCTTCCTGCGAAAGGCCTTCTTGATTTCCGCGTCACTTGCGCCTCGCGGGACCCCGAGAACATCGTAATAGTCGCGCTTGGCCATGTATGACTGTCCTCAGGGGACCCGGGGTCGAGTAACAGGACGCCAGCGGGGCCGGGCGTCCTGTCGCGGGGCTCAGGTCAAGGTTTCTTGTCGTCGAGATCCTCGAATTCCGCGTCGACGACATCGTCGGCGCCCGAGTCCGCGGGTTCTGCATCGGGATCGATCGACGCGTCGGAATCCTTGGATTCTTCCTGGGCCTTGTAGATCGCTTCACCAAGCTTCATCGAGGCCTCGATCAAATCCTTGGTTCGCGCCTCGATGGCCGGGGCATCGTCTCCTTCGATGGTTTCCTTCAGTGCCTTGACCGAAAGTTCGATTGCCTCGACCGTTGCCGGGTCCACCTTGTCAGAGTGTTCGGCGAGCGACTTTTCGGTTCCGTGGATCAGGGATTCGGCCTGATTCTTCGCTTCGACCAGTTCCCGACGTTCCTTGTCCGCCTCGGCATTCTCCTCGGCTTCCTTGACCATGCGTTCGATGTCGTCTTCGGACAGGCCGCCCGACGCCTGGATGGTGATTTTCTGTTCCTTGTCGGTTCCCTTGTCCTTCGCCGAAACGGAAACGATTCCGTTGGCGTCGATGTCGAAGGTGACCTCGATTTGCGGAACGCCGCGCGGGGCGGACGGGATTTCCTCGAGGTTGAACTGACCGAGCAGCTTGTTGTCATTCGCCATCTCGCGTTCACCCTGGAAGACCCGTATGGTGACCGCACTCTGGTTGTCGTCGGCGGTCGAGAAGATCTGGGACTTCTTGGTCGGAATCGTCGTGTTTCGCTCGATGAGCCTTGTGAAGACGCCACCAAGAGTCTCGATACCGAGAGACAGCGGGGTAACGTCGAGCAGGATCACGTCCTTGACGTCTCCCTGCAGGACGCCGGCCTGGATGGCCGCACCCATCGCGACAACCTCGTCGGGATTGACGCCCTTGTGGGGTTCCTTGCCGAAGAATTTCGTGACTTCCTCGATGACCTTGGGCATGCGTGTCATGCCTCCGACGAGGACGATCTCGTCGATCTCCGACTTCGTTATCCCGGCGTCCTTGAGCGCGGCCCTGCAGGGCTTCATCGAGCGTGCAATCAGGTCCTCGACCAGGGATTCGAGCTTCGCGCGTGTCAGCTTGGTCACGAGGTGAAGGGGCTGGCCGGTCGACGGGTCCATCGAAATGAACGGCTGGTTGACTTCCGTCTGCTGCGATGAAGACAGCTCGATCTTCGCCTTTTCGGCGGCTTCCTTCAGCCGCTGGAGCGCCATCTTGTCTTTCTTGAGATCGACGCCGTTTTCCTTCTTGAATTCGCCAGCGAGGTAATCGACGATTCTGAGGTCGAAATCCTCCCCGCCCAGCGCCGTATCGCCGTTGGTCGACTTGACTTCGAAAAGTCCGTCGTCGATCTCGAGGATCGAGATGTCGAAGGTGCCGCCTCCGAGGTCGTAGACCGCGATGGTCTTGTCGCCCTCCTTGTCCAGTCCGTAGGCGAGAGCCGCGGCGGTCGGCTCGTTGATGATGCGGCGGACTTCGAGGCCGGCAATCTTGCCGGCATCCTTTGTGGCCTGGCGTTGCGCGTCGTTGAAGTAGGCCGGGACGGTAATGACGGCGTTGGTGACCGGCTCGCCGAGATAGGCCTCTGCAGTTTCCTTCATCTTCTGAAGAATGAATGCCGATATCTGCGACGGAGAGAACTTTTCTCCCTTCACCTCGACCCAGGCATCCCCGTTGCCGCCGTCGACGATCTCGTAGGGCAGGGTCTTGACGTCCCGCTTGATAACGGGGTCGCCGATCGGGCGCCCGATCAGCCGCTTGATGGCAAACAGCGTTCGCTCGGGATTGGTCACGGCCTGGCGTTTGGCTGCCTGTCCCACGAGCCTTTCGTCATCGGTGAAGCCGACGATCGACGGCGTCGTCCGGGATCCTTCCGAGTTTTCGACGACTCTCGACTGCGTCCCGTCCATGACGGCGACGCAGGAGTTTGTCGTTCCGAGGTCGATACCAATGACTCTAGACATCTGGATTCCTTTCATTGGTGAGCGTGAACAACGGCACTCGTCAAGCTGCCGGATTCATTTCACTTTGTGGAGGTGCCCACGGAATGTACCTGTTGACATCGGGCTATATAGGTACGCTTCATTGACCCTTCAAGCGCGTGGGGACGTTTTTGCCGTCGGATACGCCCCTGCATAGCGCGACGGTTGCGTTTCTCCCGCCGTTTGTCGTCATCGGCCGTGCAACTGTTGCCAGTTGTCGTCGTCGCCAGGGGAACCGCTGCAAAACGGATGACGTGGTGACGGACGGCCTGAACAGGAGCCTTGCGCTCGGGTGCCGAAGTTCCGGGACACGTGGTTTTCGTGCAAATTCATCTCCCGGCCACGAACTCGATTCCGAAGAGCGGTGTCTGATGGGAAGGTTGATTCGGTCAAATGATGGTGGAAGATCACATGCGTTCTGCGGCGAAATTCCGGTTCCCTCCAAGGCCGTCTTGTGCATTGAGACAAACGGATCGCACACCGATTCTGATCCGCTTCCCGCCGTTCCCGCCCCAGGGAAACGACATTTGGACGATGCCGGAGCCTGACGGTCGATGTCCTGCATCCGCGTCATCGGAGTCTTGAGCGAACAATTGCCCGGGCCGACAGCGCCGAACGCCGACTTCGTCGGCGCACGCGCGCATCCGCGTCGCGTCGTGCCAGGCCTGCATCCGCAACTGCAGGTCCATGCTCAGGCCAAAAGCCTTTTCCACCCGCAACGCCATCTCTGGCGACGACGAGGCGTTGCCGTTCACCAGGTCCGAGAGTGTGGTGCGGCGCGCACCGGGAATCCGCGCCGCCGCCGCAATGCTCAATCCGAACTCCCCAATGGCCCCGATTCGGATGACGGTCCCGGGTTGCTGGGGAGTCATCCCCATCTCGATGCCGGGGTTGCTCATCCGTGGCAGTCCTCCAGGTTTACGCGCTCAATTCCGCCGTCCCGTTCCCCGAACGTGATCCGCCAGTTGCCCGACACCGAAATGCTCCACTCGTTACGGCGGTTGCCGGACTGCCGGTGGACCCGCCATCCGGGAGCCGTATAGCGAACGAAGATTTCCATGTCTTCCGCCATGGCCAGCGCCGCCAGGACGCCGCGCGCCCGCTCGACAAGGCCCTGTTTCGGGAGCCGCGACGAGTTATTCCCGTATGGTCGGCGCAGGCCCCGGCGGCGAAACGAACGGACGATCACGCGCGCGCGTGTACGGCCTTACCGTAGCCCTGCACGTGGTTTCGACGGCTCATGACCATCCCCCGACCAGCAAAAGGTTGCCGGGGCGGCCGGGCGGTGAACCCAGGACCAAGCTCTTCGCCGCGCTCGACATCGCCACCATCGCCACCGGCGCGGTGATCGGGAAGTGCAGCAGGCGCCACCGCGCCATGGTGGATCTCGGCTTCCTCAAGGAGACCGGGGCGGCGATGCCCGAAGGGCTGGACATGCACCAGGTGGTGGACGACGGCGCGACGCACGAGACGGAGAAGGTCAGGAAGTGGCTGGCCCGCCGCGGGCACTGGCATGCCCATTTCACGGCGGCTCCGGCGTCATGGCTCACCCAGGTCGAGCGCTGGTTCGCGGAACTGGCCAGGAAAGAGTTGCAAAGGGGCGTGCATCGCGCGGTCGCCGAACGCAGGGCCGAAATCATGTTCTGTATCGACGCGCACAACGAGAAGCCGAAGCCTTGCAAGCGGGTCAGGTCCGCCGATGAGATCCTTGCGTCCGCCAGGAAGTTCTGCCTCAAGGCGAACGAGCCTGGCAAGAGCGGGAAGATTTGATGAGAACCCAGGATTCAGGAGACTGGAATTTCAATCTTGGATGGTTGCCGAATTCGGGCCTGATGTCTACCACGCTTGTCCGGCTTTCAAAGGTTCCCGCACACGGAATCAGGCTGGCTCGAACGGCTGAAACCAGAGCGCGGCGGCAAAATTGACAGGAAAAACGGTCGTCATACGAGGGGTTGAAATCCACAAACGGGCGCTCGATCCGCGATACCAGGAAAGGGTGCTCGATGATCTGCGCACCGTTGTCAGGGCTGCTCCGCTGATTTCGCCCACGACCCCTCGCGGTCGGAAGATGTCGGTTCGCATGACGTCGGCGGGCCGTTGCGGGTGGATTTCGGACCGGCTCGGGTATCGCTATGAACCGGTTCATCCCGACGGACAGCCCTGGCCAGACATTCCCGAATCCATCCTGTCGCTCTGGGCACGATACGGATGTTCCTCGCGGATGCCGGATTGCTGCCTGATCAACCACTACGGGCAAGGGGCGCGCATGGGCATGCACCAGGATAACGACGAAAGGGACATGTCCTGGCCAGTCGTATCGATTTCGCTCGGAGATTCCGCGTTATTCCGGATCGGGAACCGTGAACGTGGCGGTTCCACCGAGTCGATCTGGCTGGATTCGGGGGACATCGCCGTCCTGGGCGGAGCCGCAAGGATGCTGTACCACGGGATCGACCGCATCGAGTTCGGAAGTTCGCGGTTGTTGTCGCGAGGCGGACGGATCAATGTTACCCTGAGGGTTGTCGACTGAGACGGCGACGTTCGCCTCCACGCGGATTCCTCGATTCGGCCCGGGTTCCATGGCAGGGCAATCGCGGTTGAAAATATTTCGTCTTGGCTTCTGAGTGATTGCATGACTCCCCGCTGAAAAACAAAAACCTGAGGCAGGGATGAAGCAGGACAATGTAGGACTTCGCACCAATCTTCGATGGGGTGGAAGACCCCCGGACCAGCAACGCGACCCGTCACAATCTCCATGAAATGC
>JAPOVX010000095.1 GCA_026707935.1 Paracoccaceae bacterium | reverse complement strand
GATCTGGGTCTCGCGTCAATGCGCATGCCCCTGGGAATCGACAAGTTCGTCAATCCCATGACGGTGACGGTGTCGTCCATCCTCAGGCATATCCGCCAGGGGAGGGTGGTTTCGGTCTATACGGTTGGCGATGCGCAAGCGGAAATAATCGAACTGGAGGTAACCCAAGGCTCCCCGATGGCCGGAAAGCCCATCAGAAGGGTCGGAATTCCGAAGGGTTCGCGAATTGTCGGGATCAGGAAAGACGCGGAGGTGTTTTGTCCGAAAGGAGATACCGTCATCAATGTTGGCGACCACGTCGTGATCTTCAGCCTGTTCGAGGAAGTCAAGGCGATCGATCACTTGATCTGATCCGAATGTAGCCGATTCTGCTGACATTGACTTGTCAGGTTCCGCCGAATTCCGGTGACGACCGCGCTCTTCGCTCCCTTCGGGTTCGGCCGGAACGAAACGCAGGCGCTTGTTGCGATGGCGGGCCGTTCCGATGTCCCTGGTTCGGATGCGGCCGGCATAACGTCTTCGAGGCACAACCTCCCCCTTCCGTCGCCGATCGATGGGTTTCCGGGCTTGCCCTGCGCAGGTTGTGGATGGCTGGCCAGGCGCGCGAGATTCCTGGTGTTTCGCCGCGCCGGATCATGGAACCGACTTTCCGAAATTTCGTTGGATAGTCGAAATCGTCGAAACGCGGCCTGCACCTCGCGGTTGGCATGAACCCGATTGGGCGCGCGAGGTTCCATGATCGGGAAACGCGGTCTGGTATGATTCTCTGGAGAACGTCGTGTCTCAATCCCCTGACTTGCGGAGCATTCACTCTCGATATACTCGGCCCACTGGACTGGAGGGGACCCGGTCGCGCAACCAGGCTGGGCGAGGATTCCGGGCAGGGCGAACGGTGGAGGCCACCGATGGATGCCGACGACGTTATCGAACGATATGGACTGGAGCCGCATCCGGAGGGAGGCCACTATCGGGAGACGTTCCGCGCTCCGGCGCCGCCGGGCAGCCGCGGAGCGATTACGGTTATCTATTATCTGCTGAAGGCCAATGAAACCTCGGCGTGGCACCGTATAGACAGCATTGAGATCTGGCACCATTATGCTGGCGCACCCTTGCGGATTTCGCTCTGTTCCGATGGCACTGCGGCGACCGAACGCCTACTCGGCACGGGCGCCGACGCCGAACCACATGTCGTCGTGCCGGCCAGCTGCTGGCAGAGTGCGGTTTCGCTCGGTGCGTGGACACTCGCTGGATGTACCGTCGCCCCTGCCTTCGAATTCGCTGGCTTCGAACTCGCTCCATCCGGCTGGCGGCCTGGCGAGTCGCACAGCTGACTTCACGGATGGCGCGGTGTTTCGTATGCTCGATGCAGGCAGGCATCCGGTTCGAAGCCGTCACCTTTCGGGACGCGATGCCCGTTGCTGAGGATCGCGCGCATGCTCTTGTCGATTTACGTTTTTTTCCGTCCGGGATTCTTCGAAATCAAGCTTTTTTGCCAGCATGTTCGGAACGACCGGGACCAGGGCGGCGGACGTCGCCTGTCCGTAACTCGGGGTGATCCAAAGAATCAGGCCGAAACGCTCTGACCGATGATTCAGTTTGGAAAGCAACCGCTCCTTGTCATTTTCGCCATGGTGGCCGCCGTAGCCATGTATGTTCCGATGCTCCATGCCGCATGGCTCGAAATGTGGCCGGTTGCACGGTCGTTCCTGTACCATGGCACTTTTTTCCTGCTAGTCACCTTCATGATCGCTTTGGCGGTGGATGGCCGCATTCGCCGTCGTTCGCCCGATGTTCCACTGTTCGAAGTCCTGTTGGCCTACCTCCTGCTTCCGGCACTCCTGGGAGCACCACTCGCACATCTTTCACCGTCGGCCGGGTTGCTCGATGCCTATTTCGAAATGCTGTCGTGCCTGACGACGACCGGAATGACGCAATTCGGCGAACCGGGCGCACTCGCCGAGCCTCTCCATCTCTGGCGATCGCTTGTCGGATGGTTGGGAGGGTTTTTCATCGTCGTCGTCGCGTTTGCCGTATTTGCGCCGCTGAGGATTGGTGGATTCGAAATGCAGGCCGTGGCGCAGGGTTCTACGGAGACGAGCGGTCAGATCGGATACGCAAACATTTCGGAGAGCATCGCGCGGCGCGCGCGGCAGATCGCCCCGATCTACGTCGGAATCACGCTTTGTCTGACCGTGATGCTCACCTTTGTGGGTGATCGGAACTTCGTGGCTCTCACGCACGCCATGTCGGTGATCTCGACCAGCGGCGTATCGCCGGTCGGGGGGATCAAGAATTCCGGAAGCGGGTTCCTTGGGGAGGTCCTGGTTTTTCTTTTCCTCATTTTCGCCGTATCCCGACATTGCCTGACCTTCGATAGGACGTTCCGCAACTGGATTGATTTCAAACGCGATAAGGAAGCAAATCTTGCCCTTTTCTTCGTCGTGGTGATTTCAATCCTGATTGGTGTCAGGGTTCTCGTCGTTTCGATCGATTCCGGTGGGCGCCCGGACCCTGACGCCATGTTTCGGCTGCTTTGGGGGTCTGCCTTCACGGTGTTGTCTTTTTTGACCACAACCGGTTTCGAGAGTTCATTCTGGGAAAGTGATCTTCAGCGATTGACGCCGGAGACCGGGCGGCTGTTGCTCATGGGCCTTGCCGCGGCCGGGGGAGGGGTCGCAACAACGGCGGGCGGGATCAAGCTGCTGAGGATTTATGCCGTCTACAAGCAGGGTCGTCGCGAGCTGACGAGGCTCGGGTATCCGAATTCTGTGGGCGGCGCCGGCGATCGTGCAAGAATGCTGAGACGTCAGGGAGCATATGTTGCCTGGATCCTGTTGATGTTGTTCGTCATTGCGCTCGCGTTTTCGATTCTGGCACTCTCTGCGACGGGGATCGAGTTCGAAAGGAGCTTCGTCCTTGCGGTTGCCGGATTGAGCAACACGGGCCCCCTCGCAACGCTGGCGGGATTCGAGACAACCGGTTTTGTCGACCTGACCAATTCGGCCAAGATCATCCTGTGCCTTGTCATGATTGTCGGCAGGCTCGAGGTCCTCGCCGTGTTTTCACTTCTTGGTCACCGGTACTGGCGAAAGTGACCGCGAACCGACCTCGTTTCCGCCTCTCCTGGAATCCGAGAGCCAGACGGTTTATGACGTGGCATTGGGCATGACGCAAACTGCGAATCCCTTTCCCGGAACAGAAAGCAATACGGTCATCCTCGCGAAGTCCCGTTCGGCAATTCATGTGTGAGGGAGATCTCGCGCCGCATCCATGAT
>JAPOVX010000229.1 GCA_026707935.1 Paracoccaceae bacterium | reverse complement strand
GGATGTTCACGTCCCGTGAACCGAGTTTCCAGTTGGTCCGGTCCAGGGCCAGGAACTTCGGACCCGCAAGCCCCGGAATGCGCACCACCAGGATCGCGACCACATCTTCATCAAGACGGACAAACTCTGTCGATCAGCGGCTACCTTCCGGGCCGTATTCCTCGATCAGCCCGGCAATCATTTCGCTATCGACCCCTTCGAAGGATGGCATTCCGCCTCCTGGCTGAGGAGTTGCCCAGTGCCCGCCCGTCGTGACCGCCCTCGTCAAGACGGGTTGTCTTTGGGCGTCGACCTCAAGCCGCCCGAAACATTCAGATGCAACACCGCGGAGCACGATCCGCGCCTCGTGGATGCTGTCGGTCAAACCGCTCCCAACCTCCTCAAGCGAGAGATCGCGAGTAAGAAGCAGGCCGTCGGCCGGGGCTCCTTTCCCGGCAGCGAAATTCCAGTTGCGTGAGATGTTTTCGATCAGGGAAAACGGGTTCAGTGCCGGCTGCTTGCCTGGTACGGCGCAGGCCATTCGCCAGAGCGGCATTACGTGCCGGTCGAGCATCCACAGGTCCACGAAGTCGCGCTTTTCCATTCGCGAACCTGCCGCCAGGGCCTTGTTGACTGCCAGATCCGCAAAATGAAGCCGAAATCCGAACAGGGGATCAGGTACGGGCGCATAAAATTCGTCAACCAGTCCCAGTGTCCACTGAAGAACTGTTCGTCCGATCATCGGTTTCGCGACGATACACTCCCGGAAACCCGTAAAGCTGTCGCCCGGCACGACGGTGTAGCCGGCCGCCGTGAGCGCCTGCGTGTCCCGGCGCATGATCGTGTCAAGGTTTCCCGACGTGAAAACATCCTGGTCATCGCTAAAACGGATACCGTGTTGTTGAATCACGGAACCACCGGCGAACGGGCTCTTCACGTCCCGGTTTGCACGGACAACTTCGATTATGCCTTTCTGAAACTTGTCAAGCGGCATTGCTGCCGCCCTCCCGCTCGACCTCGCGAATGATCTCAGCGGCCAAATAAGCTGCTTCCAGGTCACCGTTGTTGCGAAGCGCTTCGGCGACGCCGCGCATTCCGGCCAGGGTCGCGTGGCCAGGCGTGCTCCAAAGAGCACGAACGTCGTACTTGTCAAACGCCTCCTTGCGAAGTTCCATCAGGCGGTCGCCAATGCCTTCGTACTTCAACTCGAAACCGAACCGCGCTGCGCGCTCCTCCGCCCGGCACTTGAAACGACTGTCAACCTTTTTGCCGATCGTGTTTCCCCATCCAGCATGGTTGGATATTGATATAGGGTCTTGCCTGCTTGAATTGAAGGCGAACTCGCGCCGCCCGAACCGGCGTTGCCTGCGTGAACACCGTGTTCCCGCGAAAAGAGCGTCTCCTTTACGCATGAACGCTTCACCCGTTAGCAAGTCCCGTCAAGACGTCCGAAGTGCCGTGAACCGAGATCCCGAATCCACTGGAGTCGCGGTCGATTCATGGCGGCCATCCAGCAGCAGGCTGCCTTCCTCCGGAAAAAGAACCAGGGACGGGTTCATGTCAGGCGATTTGATCTTGAACGAATAGGCGAGCAGAATGTAGAGGACTGCCAGAACGCCATTGCAGGTTTTTGTGAGTTGGCCAGGAATCTGGTTTGATGGTCCGCGGAGCAACAAAAGCGGTTACCGTTGAACAATGGCCAGTGTGCCGATTACACCCAAGCAGCGTTCCCGTGCCCGAGTGGCGGAATTGGTAGACGCAGGGGATTCAAAATCCCCCGCCGAAAGGCTTGCCGGTTCGAGTCCGGCCTCGGGTACCATTTACAGGTTGCGCTCACGGAAGGGATTTCGCGGGCAAGATGCCCGTTCCGGCGCCTGACAAACCCGCTCAGGCGGCCCTCCGCCTCCGGCGCTCGCCTCTCCGCCTCACGCGCGCGGAACTCTCTGGAGTTCCCTTGGGCTTGTTGTGCCGAATCCAGTTGGCGCCGTTCTTGTCGTGATCCATCAGGAGATCGGATGCGCGTATGGCATTCATTTCATGCGGCCGGACCGGGTTCATGATTGCCGACGTCATGCCTGAGGCGATTGCCATGGGCAGGAAGGCGGCATTGATGTCGT
The DNA here is from genome assembly GCA_026707935.1 of Paracoccaceae bacterium. Classification (GTDB taxonomy): domain Bacteria; phylum Pseudomonadota; class Alphaproteobacteria; order Rhodobacterales; family Rhodobacteraceae; genus JAPPHA01. Next base: position 24,343 of record JAPOVX010000229.1, on the reverse strand, counting down.
GGCGGTTCGGCAAGCCAAAGGATACATTTGACGCGCCGCACGTCGTATTGACGCCGAGTTCGGTTCGGAGACGGCGAACGAGATGGAACACCTGAAGTCCGGCCGTGGCCATGGCTCCGACCGGCATGACGAGCGGATCGACGACAACGTCTTCAGCCGGAATGCCATAGTCTGCAGCACGCTCGACGATCTTCCTCGCCACGGCAAAACGCACATCGGGATCGTCCGAAATGCCGCTGTCGTCGTTGGAAATGGCGACGACCGGGACGTCGTATTTCTTGATCAGAGGCAGAATGGACTCGAGGCGATCCTCTTCGCCCGTGACGGAATTGACCAACGGTCGCCCGTTGCAGACCTCGAGTCCGGCCTCGAGGGCGCCGGTAACGGAACTGTCAATACAGAGAGGGACATCGACAAGGGACTGCACCAGGCTGATCAATTTCCTCATAAGCGGCGGTTCGGTTTCGTTGGGGTTCGGGTTGGAGTTGTAAACAACGCCCGCGTTGACATCGAGCATGGTCGCTCCGCATGTAACCTGTTCGAGTGCGTCTTTCCTGACGGTCTCGAAGTTTCCGGCCTCCAGTTCCGTAGCGAGAATCTTGCGCCCGGTCGGATTGATCCGTTCGCCAATGACACAGAATGGCTGGTCGAAACCGATGACCGCGGTTCGGTTCCGGGATTCAACGATTGTCCGTGTCATGTCGTTTCCTTCCGAGCGGCTAACTCGCCGGCCGCGCCGGCTTCGCGATGGGCCGCGACCCAGTCGGTGCATGCCATGATGCCCCCGAGGGGAAAGAAGTGAACAGCCTCTATTCCCGATTCGGGACAACCGGCGTCGTAATCGGCGAGTGCGTTCAGGAATTCATCGGGCTCGAATGGCGTCAGCAGCTTCCTTATGTCCCTGGCGCGTTTCCGCAAGACCTGGAGCGACTGTCCCACGCCACAGGCAACGGCGAAACGGATCAGGGTCTGAAGCTTGGCTGGTCCCGCGACACCCACGTGCACCGGCAGCGTGACTCCGAGATCCCGGAGCCGGTCGAGCCAGTGAATGACCGGTGTTGCATCGAAGCAGAACTGGGTTGCGATCGCCATTTCCGCATCGGTCGATTCCGAAAACTTCTGTTTCCACTCAAGGGCCCGGTCCACACCGGCGGTCGAGCCGTCAGGATCGATATCCGGATTGCCTTCGGGATGTCCGGCGACGTGCAGCCTGCGAAACCCCGCGTCGCCGAAAAGGCCGCTCTCCAGCAACTGCATGGAGTCGCTGAAGTCACCGACTGGCTTGTTGACACCTCCTGCAAGCAGGAGCGCCTGATCGATGTCGGCATCCTCCCGGTATCGAACGATCCAGTCCCTGAGGGTCGCCCGGTCCTTGATGATCCGAGCCGGAAAGTGGGGCATGACCGGGAACCCTTCGGACCGGATGCGCCTCGCGGTCACAACCATGTCCTGAATCGGGGTCCCTTCGATATGGGCGACATAAACTCGGGTTCCCGTCGGGATTATGTCCCGAAACCGGCGAATCTTCGCCGCCGTCCGCGGCATGACTTCGATCGAAAAGCCCTCGAGGAAACGTGCAAGATTCGAATCCGGTGCGTGGGTCATCTGGCGCCTGCCATCGTCGATGGAAGGGGAAATCGCATGACCGCCTTTTGCCACCGTAAAATCTGCGCCCGGATTCGTCATTCTGCCGCGTTTTCCCAGCCATCATTCCTGATGAGTTCACGAATTCGTCCCATGTCGAATTCCGCCTCGATTCGAGCCGCTTCCCTGGTGGCTACTTCCTGCGGGTCTCCATTGACGGCCCGTGGAGCTGACTTTCGCCATTCGGCGAGATACGCGTCCGTCCCGATCGCACCGATTCTCATGGCACATCTGTCGATGGCCTGTTCGAACCGTTCGGGCAGCTGGTACCTCGCAGATTTCCGGCCCTTACCGACGATGACCTGTGCAGGGATGTCACGCCAGTAGACGACGGTCAATTCGGGCATTCCGGACCTCTTTTTCGAACCGGGTGCGTCGTGTTCAGGATTGGACCTATCGCCTACGCATGACTCCGGCTGTGAACGAAATCGACCTAATCTGGCCAAATAACGACGCCATGTCACGTCTGTGTCGGGTTGCCGGTTCCGGTTGTCCGCTGACCTCAGGCGTCTTGTCAAGATTGTGCCCCGCCCCTAATTACTTCCCGTTAGGGGCAGGTATTCAATACAGACGGGGCAGACACGGACGTGCCAATGGACTTCGCCGGGATTCATGACTTTTCCCCTTGCGGGCAGGACGAATCCGGAGGGGCGAATTCCTCTTCGGATGCGCCCTTTGCGGCTCTCGATCTCGGAACCAACTGCTGTCGGATGTTGATTGCGAGGCCTCTCGATGGTGACATCGGGATCGTGGATTCCTTTTCCCGGGCCGTGTACCTGGGACATGGCCTGGAAAAGTACGGCACCTTGTCACACGATGCGATGTCGCGTGCCTTGCGTGCCCTCAGGGTTTGCCGAAACAAGCTCGAGGAACGCAAGGTCGGCCGGGTCAGGATGGTCGCGACCGAAGCCTGCCGACGGGCACAAAACGGTTCGCATTTCATCGAGAAAATCCGGGCAGAAACCGGATTGTCACTGGAGATCATAACCCCCCGCGAAGAAGCCCGGCTTGTGGTCATGGGCATCGCGCCATTCGTTGCCGGCGAAACCGACCTGCTCCTCGTCATTGATATCGGTGGCGGCTCGACCGAACTGGTCCTGATTGATTTCCGGAATTGTACGCCTTGCGACAGATTCGAAGACATTGTCCGGCTCGATTTCGACAGAGATGACCTGCCGGTCGACGGCAAGGGGATCGATGCTGAACCCGGCGTGAAACTGCATTCCTCCGCCCGGTTGATCGACTGGATTTCGGTGCCTTACGGGGTCGCGACATTGAGTGCCCGGTACTCTGATGTGACCTGCGATTCCGCCCGCTACGCGCTGATGTCGTGCTGTTTCGAAGAGGAAATCGGAGCACTGGAGGAGTCCGTGAACCTGCGGGCGGGCGACAGGTTCCAGATCATCGGGACATCCGGTACGGTGACGACGATTGCCGCGTCGCATCTTGGCCTCAAGCGGTACGAGAGGAAGAAGGTCCATGGCCTGGAACTGAACGCGGGTGAAATCGATGCCGTTGTCGACGGTTATATTCGCAACGGGCGGTCGCCGACGCGCAGCCTGTTCCGGAACGGTTTTCACCGGCAATCCCTGGCAATGTCCGGTGCGGCCATATTGCAGGCGATCATGCGGGTCTGGCCGGCCGAACGCCTGACGGCGGCGGATTGCGGTTTGCGAGAGGGTCTCCTGTACTCCCAGATGATTGCGGCCGGGGCGTTCAAACGGCAAGCGTCGGCTGCATGACCCCCCGGGGAGGTCACTCGGGCCGCGGCCGACGGGCGCTCCGCGTCAAGGTCAGGTCGGCCAAGGGAAGAAAGACCGCGTCGACCCGGTGGCTTTCGCGCCATTTCAACGATCCGTATGTCCATCGCGCGCGTGCGGAAGGATACCGGTCACGGGCAGCCTACAAGATCATGGAGATCGACGATCGGTTCCGCTTTCTTGGTGCTGGCGCACGCGTGTTGGACCTTGGTTCTGCCCCCGGCGGATGGGTTCAGGTCGCGGTCGACCGGGTGAATGCGCTCGGGAGCGAGCACGGGAAGAGAAAGGGTGCCGTCTTCGGGCTCGATCTGCACCCGGTTGAACCGGTGCCCGGTGCCGAATTCCTGCAAATGGACTTTCTTGAAGCGGGTTGCGGCGACGTCATCGTTCGCCGGTTCGGAGGCGAGTTCGACGTCGTGATGTCGGATATGGCTCCATCCTTTTCGGGCGAACGCCGGACGGATCAATTGCGTTTCATTGCCCTGAACGAGGCGGTTGCCGATTTTGCCCTTGGCGTGCTGGTCCCGGGGGGTGCGATGATTCTGAAGGTATTGGCAGGGGGGGCCCAAAGCGGGCTCCAGGCGAGGCTCAAGTCAGGTTTCAGGCGTGTACGGACGGTGAAACCTCCCTCGAGCCGCCAGGACAGCTCGGAGATGTTTGTCGTGGCTTCCGGGTTCCGGGCCGAAGGGAGGGGATCAGTGGACTGACCGTCTCGAAGGTGTTCTCGCCCGAGCTCGACTCGGGCGTATTCCGATTGATTCGTGATGTCGTGATGCACAGGGATTTCGCGAAACCGGGCGATGGAAGAAACATCAGCTTCAACGTGCGCCGGGATAAGAGCGGGAGACAATGGCGATCGAAGTGCGGTACGCAATAGCAGCGTGTGGATCTGGCAAAGCGTCCACCATGAAAGCGACCTTTGTATCGTTCAGCCTGATCTTGTATCTGCGGCGTCATGAACCGTCCGGAATTTTCCTGAAATGAGCGCGACGCGTGTCGGACGAGGCAGGCAGGAGAAGGTAGCATGGTGATACGCGACGCAATGACATTTGACGATGTGCTGCTTGTTCCGGCCGAGTCCGAGGTCTTGCCATCGGAAGTCGATACGACGACGCAGCTAACCGGCTCGGTGAACCTGAATATTCCCTTGCTGAGCTCCGCCATGGACACCGTGACCGAATCGCGCATGGCGATCGCCATGGCACAGGCAGGGGGCCTCGGGGTTGTCCACCGCAATCTGGACATCGATGCGCAGGCCAGGGAAGTCCGCAGGGTGAAACGGTTTGTCAGCGGTGTCGTCTACAACCCGGTTTGCCTGTCACCTGATCAGACCCTGGCAGATGCGATACGTCTTCAGAATCGCTACCGGGTGACCGGATTTCCGGTCGTCGACGACCGGCGCCGTGTCGTTGGCATCGTCACGAACAGGGACATGCGGTTCGCCGCGAACGACGCGATTCCGGTATCGAGAATGATGACTTCCGAAAACCTGGTGATCGTCAGGGAACCGGCCGATCTTGGAGTTGCCAAGTCGCTCATGCACGCGAGACGAATCGAGAAGCTCCTGGTTGTCGATGGGGAAGGCCGCCTGTCAGGCTTGTTGACCATCAAGGACATTGAGCAGGCCGTTCTCAATCCGCAGGCATGCAAGGACGACCTTGGGCGCCTCCGGGTCGCCGCGGCGACGACCGTCGGCGACGATGGCTTCGAGAGGACCGAGGCCCTGATCGATGCGGAGACAGATGTCATCGTCATTGACACTGCGCACGGACACTCCGCGAGCGTCGCAATCGCCGTCGACCGGGTCAAGAAACTGTCGAACGCCGTCCAGGTTGTTGCCGGAAACGTAGCGACGGCGTCGGCGACACGAACGCTCATCGATGCCGGCGCGGATGCGGTCAAGGTCGGAGTTGGCCCCGGCTCGATCTGCACGACACGAATTGTTGCAGGTGTCGGCGTGCCGCAACTCACGGCGATTCTCGAATGCGCACGGGAGGCGGGCGAGTCGAACGTACCGGTGATCGCCGATGGCGGAATCAAGTTCTCCGGGGACTTCGCGAAGGCAATTGCCGCAGGCGCCCATTGCGCGATGGCCGGATCGATGCTTGCCGGAACCGACGAAGCGCCAGGTGAGATTTTCCTGTACCAGGGCAGAAGCTACAAGTCGTTTCGCGGCATGGGGTCTCTGGGCGCAATGGCGCGCGGGTCTGCGGACCGGTACTTCCAGGAACAGGTAAGCAGCGAAAAGCTGGTGCCTGAGGGCATCGAGGGACAGGTTCCCTACAAGGGCGCCGCACAGGGAGTCATCCACCAGTTGATCGGCGGATTGCAGGCCGCGATGGGGTATACGGGTTGCCGTACCATCGAGGAAATGCGGAACGAGTGTCATTTCGTCCGGATTTCCGGCGCGGGCCTGAGGGAAAGCCACGTCCACGACGTGCAGATCACGCGTGAATCGCCCAACTACCGGGCCAACTGAGATTCCGATTCGACCTGAATTCCGGGCCTGACTGCTGCCAGGGCAGGGCCAGGCTGCAGGCCGGGGAACATTCGTCGTCCGTCATCCCGGGCACGGGACGGGAGCTTCCCGCACCCGCCGCTGCCGCGGTCGCAACGGGGTTCGTGCGGTCCCGTTTCGGCTTGCGACGCCCGAATGACGTGCCCGGTCGAAAAAAGCGCTTGCAAAGTTCTCGTTTTGTTCTTATATGTGGCGGGAAGAACAAAAACCGAACATTTATTCGGTTCAGATTGTCGCCTTTCGGGCGATATGAAATAAGGAGGCATACCGTGACGGCAAATCTGCTGAGTTTGAACGAAAGGCGTCAGATGGACAGAAAGAAGGCTCTCGAATCTGCGCTTGGCCAGATCGAACGCCAGTTTGGCAAGGGTTCGATCATGACCCTTGGCCAGGAAGGCGCGGTCATGGAACTCGATTCGACATCAACTGGATCGATTGGACTGGACATCGCTCTCGGTATCGGCGGATTGCCCAAGGGCCGGATTGTCGAGATCTACGGGCCAGAAAGCTCGGGAAAGACGACCCTGACGCTTCACGTGATCGCGGAAGAGCAGAAAAAGGGCGGCGTATGTGCATTCGTCGATGCCGAGCATGCCCTTGACCCGACATATGCACGCAAGCTCGGCGTGGATCTTGACGAGTTGCTCATTTCTCAGCCGGATGCCGGTGAACAGGCCCTCGAAATTACCGATACCCTGGTGCGTTCGGGAGCCGTGTCGCTGGTAGTCGTCGATTCGGTTGCCGCCCTGACGCCACGGGCCGAACTTGAAGGGGACATGGGTGATACCCAGGTTGGCGCCCAGGCGCGGCTGATGTCCCAGGCCATGCGAAAGCTGACGTCCTCGATTTCCAAGTCCAACTGCATGGTCATTTTCATCAACCAGATCCGCATGAAGATTGGCGTCATGTTCGGGTCTCCGGAGACGACCTCGGGCGGAAACGCCCTGAAGTTCTACGCTTCGGTTCGCCTCGACATACGCCGAATCGGGGCGATCAAGAATCGCGACGAGGTCGTGGGGAACACCACGCGCGTCAAGGTGGTCAAGAACAAGGTCGCGCCTCCATTCAAACAGGTCGAATTCGACATCATGTACGGCGAAGGCATTTCGAGGACGGGAGAATTGCTTGACCTCGGCGTGAAAACCGGAGTGGTCGAGAAATCCGGCTCCTGGTATTCATTCGGCGATGAGCGGATCGGGCAGGGCCGCGAGAACGCGAAGACGTTCCTTCAGGAGCATCCTGAAACCGCGGATGAGATCGAATTCGGGATTCGGGAAGCGCACGGGCTTCAGAGCGAGGCCGCGACAATCGAAGAAGGTACCCAGCCCAAGGCGGTGAATGGCTGAGGTACGGTTCCCGGAAAAGACCTGAATTCGAACAACGGCCCTGCTTTGTGACCGTCCTGGCGGCACGCACGTAAGCAGGGCCGTTGGCATGACGCCGGCAGATCCGGAATCCTCTCGCGGGACCGGGTTCACGCCCACGCGGAATCCCGAAATGAACGTCCGTGACGCGGAACGAGCGATCCGCGGAAGACGAAACCAAGTTTCCAGTATGCCATCGGATTCTTCCGCCATACATTCTCGAAACGAGGTATTCGGTCCGCGATCGGGTTTCCTGACACATCGGTGATTCCGCAGACGGTTCAGGAACGCGTCGGCACAAACGCGGGCCGTGAGGTCACATGCCCGGTTGTGGACAGAGACCGGTTGGTTTTGTAATGACCGCGAACCGTTTCTGCGACGAGCCGCGCTCACATGATCAGTCTGAACGATATCCGGTCAACGTTTCTCGCATACTTCGAGGAGAAGGAGCACACGGTCGTGCGCAGCTCGCCGCTGGTGCCGGAGAACGACCCGACCCTGATGTTCACGAATTCCGGCATGGTCCAGTTCAAGAACGTACTGACCGGCCTCGAAACCCGCGACTATGTTCGCGCGGTGACCTCGCAGAAATGCGTGCGCGCCGGCGGCAAGCACAATGATCTCGACAATGTCGGGTACACGGCACGGCACCACACGTTTTTCGAGATGTTGGGCAATTTTTCCTTTGGAGATTACTTCAAGGACGCCGCCATAGCCTACAGTTGGGACCTGATCACTCGTGAATTCGAAATTCCGAAAGACCGGCTTTGGGTAACCGTTTATCATTCCGACGAAGAAGCCGCCGAAGTCTGGAAAAGCTATGCCGGATTGCCCGACGAACGCATCATTCGAATCGCGACCAGCGACAACTTCTGGTCAATGGGTCCGGTAGGCCCGTGCGGGCCGTGTTCCGAAATCTTCTATGATCATGGAGATCACCTCCCCGGGGGGTTGCCGGGAACGCCGGACGAAGACGGCGACCGCTATGTCGAGATCTGGAATCTCGTTTTCATGCAATACGAGCAATTCGAGAACGGAAGCCGGGAGGAACTTCCGTCGAAATCCATCGATACGGGCATGGGCCTCGAACGCATCGGAGCGCTGCTCCAGGGCAAGCACGACAGTTACGACTCGGACCTGATGCGGTCACTGATCGAGGCTTCCGCACAGCAGTCGGGCACCGGGCCCGACGGCGCGTGCAACGTTCACCATCGGGTCATTGCCGATCATCTGCGTTCGACCTCCTTCCTGATTGCTGACGGTGTTCTGCCCTCCAACGATGGACGCGGATACGTCTTGCGGAGAATCATGCGAAGAGCCATGCGCCATGCGTATCTGCTCGGCTGCCGGGAGCCGTTGATGTATCGGCTCGTCCCCGAACTTCAGGCCCAAATGGGCCAGGCATTTCCGGAACTCGCCAAGGCGCAGGCGCTGATCGAGACCACGTTGCACAATGAAGAAGAGCGGTTCAGAAAAACGCTCAGCCGGGGCCTCAACCTGCTGGAGAACGAAGTCACGGGCCTCGAAACAGGTGGCAGCCTGCCTGGTGAAACGGCGTTCCGGCTTTACGATACCTACGGATTTCCATTGGACCTGACCGAGGACATACTCCGGGAACGCGGCCTGAGCGTTGATGTCGCTGGGTTCGAAAGAAACATGGATGAACAGAGGGCCCGGGCGCGGGCTTCATGGGAAGGATCCGGGGACCCGGCGCAGGACGAACTCTGGTTCCAGTTCCGGGAGCAGTACGGACCAACCGAGTTCCTCGGCTACGACAGGGATTTCGCGGAAGCTTCCCTGCTTGCATTGGTCACTGACCAGGGCCGGGCGGACGAGGCGCAGTCCGGCCAGTCCGTCGAACTGGTGTTCAACCAGACGCCGTTTTACGGCGAGGCCGGTGGGCAGGTCGGGGACACGGGCAATGCGTATTTTGACGGTGCGGCGATCGAGATCGCCGACGTCAATCGGCGTGCGGGCCTGTTTGTGCATTCAGGCCGAATTGTCGAGGGCACCGTCGCACTCAACGGCACCGCGAGGCTCGAAATCGATCGAGGAAGGCGGGAGAAGATCCGCGCGAACCATTCTGCAACCCATCTCCTCCATGAAGCATTACGCTCCGTTCTCGGCGATCACGTGGCGCAGCGCGGTTCCCGGAACTCCTCCGACGGTCTCAGGTTCGATTTCTCCCATCCGAGGGCGATGTCAGGCGTGGAAATCCATGACGTCGAGGTGATGGTCAATGACCTGATTCGGCAGAATTCCGAGGTCGAAACCGTCATCATGACGCCGGAGCGTGCGCAGGAGGAAGGGGCCATCGCACTGTTTGGCGAGAAATACGGTGACGAGGTTCGCGTTGTTTCGATGGGAAGAACCGGCGCGGGACGCGGCCGGGGTCCCGAACGGACAACCGCATCGATGGAATTGTGCGGCGGGACCCATGTTCGCCGAACGGGTGAAATCGGTCCTTTCCTGGTTGTCAACGAGACGGCTTCATCGGCCGGGGTGCGGCGGGTCGAGGCGTTGACCGGAAGCGTTGCACTCAGTTACCTGGCGGATGTGCGGCGGAGTCTGGATCAGTCTGCCCGGAAACTCGGAACCCGCCCGGATGAAGTCGTGGAAAGGATCCAGTCGCTCATTGACGAGGTCAAGTCCAGCAAGGCCGAGGTCGCACGCCTTCGACGTGAAATTGCACTCGGTGCGGGAAGGAACGGGACAACGGACGAGATCAGGCAGGTTGGCGGTGTCCCTTTCTTCTCCGGAGTCGTCCGGGATCTGTCCGGGAAGGACCTTCGGTCCCTTGTCGATGAACACAAGGCCCGAATGGGGTCGGGAGCGGTCCTCTTGATCTCCGATCTCGACGGAAAGGCCGCAATCGTTGCCGGCGTCACGCCGGATCTGGCCGGCCGGGTTTCGGCGGTCGATCTGGCGAAAGCCGCCGTTGCCGCCCTTGGAGGAAGCGGCGGGGGAGGACGGGCCGAAATGGCGCAGGCCGGTGCCAGGGATGCGTCTCGCGCCCGCGAGGCGATCACAGCAGCAGAAAAAGTACTGGAAGGATAGGATCGTGGCCGCTTACGCAATTGTCAGGATAGATGTGCATGATACGGTACAATACGCGAAATACGCCGCGCTCGCGGGCCCGGCGGTAGAACAGTACGGTGGAGAGTTTCTCGCCCGTGGCGGGGCTTGTGAACACCTGGAGGGGTCGGGACGCGGACGAAACGTCATCATCCGGTTTGCCGACATGGCGACCGCGAAGACATTCTACGATTCAGCGGAGTACCAGGACGCCTTGAAGTACGCGCTTCCGGCCGCGACCAGGGATTACACGATCGTCGAAGGTGTCTGAACGGCAGCAGGCATGACGAGGAAGCCGGTTTCATCCCCGGCCTTCAAACCATGAAGGGCGCAACAGACAGGCCCCGATACGTCTGCTGATGCCGAGGGCGGAAAATACTGACAGCCAGGCCCTCTGCTTTAGGGTCGGACGAGGCCATGGCGCCGAACTTGTCGCATGCGCCCCCGGGGAAGCCAGGGTTCGACACGGCAGATTTCGCAATTCGGAAACGGTTGGACTTTCGGAAATGCAGGGAACCTCAGGCAAGGGTGCGACCGAGGTTCTCGTCGATCTTGTCAAGGAAGGATTCAGTCGTGAGCCACGAGGTATCGGGGCCGACAAGCAGCGCGAGATCCTTGGTCATTGAACCGCTTTCGACTGTCTCGACGACGACCCGTTCGAGGGTGTCGGCAAAGTTCTCGAGACGGGTGTTCTCGTCAAGCCGCGCCCTGTGCCGCAATCCGCCGGTCCAGGCATAAATCGACGCGATCGAATTTGTCGACGTTGGTTCACCCTTCTCGTGTTGCCGGTAATGACGGGTCACGGTTCCATGCGCTGCTTCCGATTCCACGGTTCTGCCGTCCGGAGACATCAGCAACGAGGTCATCAGGCCCAGTGAGCCGAAACCCTGGGCAACAGTGTCTGACTGGACGTCGCCGTCATAGTTCTTGCAGGCCCAGACATAACCTCCTGACCATTTGAGCGACGCGGCAACCATGTCGTCGATCAGCCGGTGTTCGTAAAAGATGCCGGCGTCTTCGAACCGGTCGGCGAATTCGTTGTCGAAGATCTCCTGGAACAGGTCCTTGAAACGGCCATCGTACACTTTCAGAATCGTGTTCTTGGTCGAGAGATACACGGGCCAGCCGAGCGACAATCCGAAATTGAATGACGCGCGTGCGAAGTCGCGGATCGACTCGTCGAGGTTGTACATGGCCATCGCGATTCCGGATCCGGGAGACTGAAAGACCTCGCGTTCTTCGACGGTTCCGTCTTCGCCCTCGAACTTGATCGTCAGCTTACCAGGGCCGGGAAACCGCAGGTCAGTCGCCCGATACTGGTCCGCGAATGCGTGGCGGCCAACGACGATCGGCCTGGTCCAGCCGGGCACGAGACGGGGAATGTTCGAAATGATGATGGGTCGCCGAAAGATCACGCCGCCAAGGATATTTCGAATCGTGCCGTTGGGAGACCGCCACATCGACTTGAGGTCGAATTCTTCGACCCGGGCTTCGTCCGGCGTAATCGTCGCACATTTGACTCCGACGCCGTGGTCCCTGATTGCATGAGCCGCATCAATGGTGATCTGGTCGTCCGTCCGGTCGCGTTCCTGAATGCCCAGGTCAAAGTACCTGAGATCGACATCCAGATAAGGCAGAATGAGCTTGTCCCTGATTATCTGCCAGATGACCCTGGTCATTTCGTCACCGTCAAGTTCGACGACCGGATTATCGACCTTGATCTTTGCCATTTGGGTGCCTCCACTGTGCAAATGCTGGGCCTTCAAATAGAGAACAATCCGACGGGTGGAAACCCTGTGGTTGGGATATGCGGAATGGCAGGGCCTGGTTTCCGAGGTGGAAATGCCTTCCGATTCATGGCAGACAACCGGCGATGCAGGAGTCCCTCGCAGGCGATGATTTCAAGGATATCCGGGAGGCGGTCGCGAAGCTGTGCGCGGAATTCCCCGCACCGTATTGGCGAAGGCTCGACAGCGAGAATGACTATCCGACCGAGTTCGTATCGAAGCTGACGGGATCCGGATTCCTTGCGGCGTTGATTCCCGAGATGTACGGAGGCTCGGGATTGCCCCTTGCCGCCGCTGCGGCAATCCTGGAGGAAATCCACCGTTCGGGGGGAAACGCTGCGGCATGCCATGCCCAGATGTACATCATGGGCGTCATACTGCGGCACGGAAACGAAACCCAGAAACGCGAATACCTGCCGGACATAGCGACGGGCGCGTTGCGCCTTCAGGCGTTTGGCGTCAGCGAGCCGGAGTGCGGTTCGGACACGACATCGATCCGCACCTTTGCCCGGCGTGACGGTGATCGTTACGTCGTCAACGGCCAGAAGATCTGGACCTCCCGGGCCGGCCACTCAGACCTGATGCTGCTCTTGGCGCGGACGACGCCGGAGACGGAAACCCGAAAATCCGGCAAGAAAACGAGGGGCCTGTCGGTGTTCCTCGTCGACATGAAAGACGCTGCCGAATCCGGCATGACGATCCGGCCGATCGAAACGATGATCAATCATGCGACGACCGAGGTTTTCTTCAATGATGTGCCTGTTCCGGCGCGCAACCTGATCGGGACCGAAGGCGACGGATTTCGATACATATTGTCAGGCTTGAACGCCGAAAGGATCCTGATCGGCGCTGAATGCATTGGCGATGCCAAGTGGTTCATCGAAAGGATGTGCGCATACGCCGGCGAGCGTAAGGTGTTTGGACGGCCCATAGGCCAGAACCAGGGAATCCAGCTTCCGATTGCACGGGCTTACGCCGAAATGCGGGCGGCGGAATTGATGGTTCGCGAGGCAGCGCGGCGGTACGATTCCGGCAGGACTTCCGCGGAACACGCAAACATGGCGAAACTCCTGGCAGCTGACGCGTCATGGAAGGCCGCGGAAGCCTGCCTGCAGACCCACGGCGGCTTCGGATTTGCGCGTGAATTCGACGTTGAGAGGAAATTCAGGGAAACGCGCCTGTACCAGATTGCCCCGGTTTCAACGAATCTGATCCTGACGTATCTCGCGGAGCATTCCCTGGGTCTTCCGCGGTCATATTGATCGGGTCGGGTCCGGTCATCGGTCCGGAAACAAGGAAGTCGAGGTCTCGCGATCCGCTTGCGAAACATCACCCGGGCGCCCGGTGAGCTGGAAGTTGCGGAACCCGGGCACGGACGTGCTGAAACGGCAAGGGTCCGGTTTCAACGGGAATTTGCGTCACGGCAAATGACGGTCGCGGACAGCAAGTGACAAGGCGATACCGATACCTGCTTGGTTGCAATGTGAGCATGTTCTGTGCTTGTGTCCTTTCCAGGCAATAGCGGAGACGGGTCCATGGAAAAGATCAGGGTTTCGAGCCTGGCGGATATGACTGCCATCGAAGAGGAAACGGCATTCGAGGAACGCTGGGACGAAAGGACGGTCTATCAGCGCCTGTGCAGAACGAAGGATCTCGTTCCGGACAGGCCGGCAGTCAGTTTCCAGCTCAAGTCGGATCCCGGGTACATGGCGTCGACCCTGACATGGTCGGACTTGACGGACAAGGTCACTCGGGCAGCCAACCTCTTTCGGTCACTCGGTATCGGGAAGGACGACGTCGTCGCCTACATGCTTCCGACGACGCCCGAGACCCTGGTCTGTCTTCTTGGCGGCATGACCGCCGGAATCGTTCATCCGATCAATCCGCTTCTCGAGGTTTCCCAGATTGCGGCTCTCCTGAAGGAGTCGGGGGCGAAGGCACTGGTGACGCTCAGGTCGTTTCCGAAAGCGGACGTCGCCCAGAAGGCAGCGGAAGCGGTCTCGATGTCACCCGGGGTCGAGACCCTGATCGAAGTCGACCTGCTCCCGCACGTTTCGGGGCCACTTCGGTTCCTGATTCCGCTCCTGCGTCCCAAAACCCCTGTTTCCCACGGCGCGCGCGTCCTGCAATTCAATTCCGCTCTCGCCGGGGCGAACGGTGAAGCACTGGAATTCGAGGAGCCTGGCGACGACAATTACTGTGCATATTTCCATACGGGCGGGACGACCGGGTCACCGAAGATCGTGCAGCACAGGCATTCCGGCGTGCTCTACAATGGTTGGCTGGCGACGAAGTTGCTCCTTGGGCCCGAAGACATCGTCATGTGTCCCTTGCCCCTGTTTCATGTTTTCGCGGCCTATCCGGTCTGGAGCGGGTGCATGTGCTCCGGTGCGCACATGGTCCTGGTGACACCCCAGGGATTCCGGGGTGAAGGCGTATTCGACAATTTCTGGAAGCTCTGCGAGCGCTGGAAGACGAACTTCACGGTCGTTGTCCCCACTGCCGTCGCGGAGCTGCTTCAACGGCCGGTAGATGCCGACATTTCCAGCCTCAAGATGGCACTGTGCGGATCCATGAGCCTGCCGGTCGAGACCTTCAAGCGATTCGAGAAGGCAACCGGGTTGGCCATTCTCGAAGGGTACGGGCTGACGGAGGCGACCTGCCTGGTTTCGGTCAATCCCACTGCGGGCGAGAAGAGAATCGGCTCCATTGGGTTCCCCTTTCCCTATGTTGACGCGCGGATATTTCGCTTCGACAAGGACGGCGAGGTCATAGCCGAATGTGAGGTGGGCGAAGTCGGCGAGATCTGCGTCTCGAGCCCGGGCGTGAATCCGGGCGAGACCTATACGGACCCGGACCGAAACAGAAACCTGTTTGCCCATGGCCGGTATCTTCGCACCGGCGATCTTGGCCGGCGTGATGCCGAAGGCTATCTCTGGATCACCGGCAGGGAAAAGGACCAGATCATTCGAGGCGGCCATAACATTGATCCGGAAACGATCGAGGAAGTCCTGGCTGCTCACCATGACGTCGCGGTTGCCGGAGCTGTCGGACAGCCCGACGAACGTGCGGGCGAACTACCATGCGCCTTTGTCGAATTGATGCAAGGCGGGGAGGTTTCGGCGGAGGAGCTGGTGCAGTTCGCCCGAGACAACATCAGCGAAAAGGCCGCCGCCCCTGTTCACATCGAGATCCTTGAGACCATGCCCAAGACGATTGTGGGCAAGGTCTTCAAACCGGATCTTCGCAAGGCAGCCATCGCACGCGTATATGGAGATGCGCTGGCTTCTTCAGGTCTGAGTGCGAGGGTCGACGAGGTCGTGGACGACCGGACCCGCGGGTTCGTCGTCATCGTTGCCGGAGCCGAGGGGGTTTCCGATCAAGCAATCGACGACGTGCTTGGAGCATTTCCGCGGCCCTGGGACCGACCGCAACCGCAGACGTGAAGTCGCCGGGCCAGTTCACTGCCGGGTGAACCTGGCGTGCATGTCGTTCTGCTCTTCCTCGGTGATTTTCCGGAACATCGTGTCGGGAACATGAATGTCTCGACCAGGCCTGAGCCGGTCGACCGCCACCCGTATGTCGTCGGGCCATGTCATTGCCGGATCGCAGGAGGTCACCGATTTCATTGTCGCGGCGGCATCGGGCACGAACGGCTCGGACAGTACCGAATACAGCGGAAAGAGGTTCAGTGCGAAACGCACGATCGCTGCTGCCCGGTCCCGGTCTTCGGAAAGGACCTGCCAGGGGGTTGCTGCCTGGAAGTAGTTGTTGCCCACCGTCCAGATCTCGCGGAGTTCCGAGCACGCCTTGCGGAGCTCGATCTTGTCCATATGGGTTTCATAGGCGCTGACCCTGGCGACCAGTTCATCGATCGCACGGGTTTCGGCCGGACCGTACGTTCCTCCTTCGGGTACCTTTCCGTCAAATCTGGACCTGCAGAATTTCGTCACCCTGCTGACGAAATTTCCGAGCACGTCCGCGAGGTCCTTGTTGACGTCGAGCCGAAAGCTCTCCCACGTGAACTCGCTGTCTGAAGTCTCCGGCACATGCTTCAACAGCCACCAGCGCCAGTAGTCGGCGGGGAGCACATCGAGCGCGTCATCCATGAAGACGCCGCGACCGAGAGAAGTCGAGAACTGGCCGCCTTCGTAGTTCAGGAAGTTGAAGGACTTGATGTAGTCGACAAGTTTCCACGGTTCTCCCGAACCGATTATCGTTGCCGGAAACGACAGGGTGTGAAACGGGACGTTGTCCTTGCCCATGAACTGGACGTAGTGCACGTCGGCCGCACCCTTGTCGGTTCGCCACCACCTTTGCCAGGATTCCTCAGGCAAACGGTTGGCATCGGCCCATTCGGCCGTGGCGGCGATATAAGCGATCGGGGCGTCGAACCAGACGTAGAAGACCTTGTCCTCCATTCCGGGCCACGGGTGCTCTCCCCGCTTTACCGGAATCCCCCAATCGAGATCACGCGTTATGCCGCGGTCCTGCAGTCCGTCACCATCGTGAAGCCATTTCCTTGCGATGGAAGTCGTTAGAATCGGCCAGTCGGACTTGCTGTCGATCCAGCTGTCCAGCTCATCCCGGAGTACCGACTGGCGAAGGTGCAGATGCCTGGTTTTCCGGATCTCGAGGTCGGTTGCACCGGACCGGGCCGAACGGGGATTGATCAGGTCGACCGGGTCAAGCTGCCGCGTGCAGTTTTCGCACTGGTCGCCGCGGGCGTTTTCGTACCCGCACTCCGGGCATGTTCCCTTGATGTAGCGATCGGGCAGAAACCGGCCATCGACCGCCGAGTAGACCTGGTCTTCGACAACTTCGCTGATCAGCCCGTTCTCGGCCAGTCTCCCGGCAAAGTGCTGTGTCAACCCGTGGTTGCGTTGCGAAGACGAGCGCCCGAAGTGATCGAAAGACAAGCGGAACCCGTCGGCCAGCCTGGCCTGGGTCGTGTGCATTTCCGCGCAGTAATCCTCGATCGGCATTTCGGCGGCCTCGGCGGCGATTTCCGCGGGAGTTCCGTGTTCGTCCGTGGCACAGATGAACATGACCTCGTGGCCCCGCGCGCGGCAATACCGGGCATAGACGTCCGACGGGAGCTGGCTGCCCACGAGGTTCCCGAGATGCTTGACCCCGTTGATATAGGGAATCGCAGATGTGATCAGAATTCGCGCCATCGATCGCCCGGTTTTCCTTGGCCAACCCGGTAGTGGCAGCCCCTGTAACGCAGCCAATAGGAAGATTCCACATTGTTCGGTGTCAGCTCGTGAATCGGGTCACGTGGTGATTGCCCATACGGACAGTGACCCGTTATTGCTCCACTTGCCCCGACCCCTGCGAAACGATACCTCGTTGCATGGAACCGCCGAGGAGGGGGAACTGATGTTCACCGGTATCGTCACAGCCGTTGGATCGATTCTCGCAACGGAACGGCGCGGCGACATGCGCGCGAGGATCTCGATGCCCTGGGATCCGGACCAGGTCGATGTCGGCGCGTCGCTGTGCTGTAACGGCATTTGTCTGACCGCGGTCAATCGGGGCAAAGGCCCGGACGCCTGCTGGTTCGAGGCCGACCTTTCGGCCGAGACCATCGCCCGGACCCATGTCGGCCTCGATGCCACGCGATGGAAGACCGGATCCCGAGTCAACCTGGAGCGATCGCTCAGGGTAGGTGACGAGCTGGGCGGTCACATTCTGTCCGGGCATATTGACGGAGTTGCATTCGTTTCCGCGATCACCGCCGCAGGGGACAGCCGGATTGTCCGCATGTCGGCGCCGGAAGAGCTGATGCGGTTCATTGCGCCCAAGGGATCGGTGGCGCTGAATGGCACGTCGTTGACCATCAACTCCGTCGATGCCGCGGAATTCGATGTATGCCTGATTCCCCATACGCTGGAGGTAACGACCTGGGGCGGGATCCGGGAAGGGGACGGCGTCAATATTGAAATCGACCTGTTAGCTCGATACGTCGCCCGGTTGACGGAATATCCGGGTCACCAGAGTGGAAGACGAGATGGATAACGACTTTCGGGACGCGGTCTCGTCGATCGGGGAAATCATCGAGGATGCCCGGAACGGGCACATGTTTATCCTGATCGACCACGAAGACCGGGAAAACGAAGGAGATCTCGTCATCCCGGCCCAGATGGCGACTCCGGACGCGGTCAACTTCATGGCGACCCACGGGCGCGGTCTGATTTGCCTTTCGCTGACGGGTGAACGGCTTGATGCGCTCGGCTTGCCGCTGATGTCCGCATCGAACTCGTCACGTCATGAAACCGCGTTCACGATTTCGATCGAGGCTCGCGAGGGAGTCACGACGGGAATATCTGCGCATGATCGCGCACGTACGATTTCGGTCGCGATTGACGCGAGTTCCGGACCTCAGGACATCGCAACGCCGGGACACATCTTTCCGATTCGGGCGCGAGAGGGCGGTGTCCTGGTGCGGGCCGGCCATACCGAAGCGGCGGTTGATGTCGCCCGTCTGGCCGGTCTCAATCCATCGGGGGTCGTCTGCGAAATCATGAATGACGACGGGACGATGGCGCGCCTGCCCGACCTGGTGGCGTTTGCTCAACGGCACGGGCTGAAGATCGGGACCATCTCGGACCTGATCGCGTACAGGCGGCGCCACGACAGTCTGGTCAGGGAGAGCGCCGTTCGGGCTGTCCACTCCGAATTCGGCGGCGAGTGGATGATGAGAGTGTTCACGGACAATACTGGCGACGCTGAACACATCGTCATGATCAAGGGTGACATATCCGATCGCAGGCCCGTGCTTGTGCGCATGCACGTCGTCAACCCCCTGGACGATCTCCTGGCGCTGACGCCCGGACGGTCGCACCAGCTCGAAATGGCGATGAACACCATTGCCGAAGAGGGACGTGGTGTCGTTGTCGTGTTGCGCGACATGTCCGACAACCTCGATCTGGCAGGCTCGGCCAGTCCGCAGGTTCTTCGGCGCTACGGACTGGGCGCACAGATCCTCAGCACCTTGGGTATCTCGGATCTCATTCTTCTGACGAACTCTTCGATCACCCGGGTGATCGGCCTCGAAGGATACGGAATCAAGATCGTGGGGACGCACCCGATTCCTGATAAGGCGGGCTGACATGGCAGGGTCGAACCAGGCCAGGCACCGGTATAGTGGCGGGAGCAAGGCCGGAAAGCCGCGGATCCTGATCGTTACCGCGCCGTTCTATCGCCATATCGCGGAGAAACTCCTGCAAGGCGCAAGGTCGGCAATCGACGCCGAGGGATGGTCGTGGAAAGAAATCGAGGTTCCGGGGGCACTCGAGATCCCGGCTGCAATCGGAATTGCCTCCAAATGGGAAAGATTTGACGGTTACGTCGCGCTCGGTTGCGTGATTCGCGGCGAGACCACGCACTACGAGACAGTTTGCAACGAAAGCGCCCGCGGAATCATGCAGCTCAACCTGCAGGGCGCATGCATCGGCAATGGAGTTCTGACGGTCGAGAACGAGGAACAGGCCCTGGAACGCGCTGACCCCGGGAGGGGTGACAAGGGGGGAGAAGCAGCCGAAGCGGCGATCTCCCTGGTGTCTCTTCGCCTGGGATTGACTGAACCGGAAATGCCTTCGGGCCCTTACGGGCCGGGTGCCGGGTGACAATGTGTCGGGAACGCAGGACACCGGCCTTCCGGGGAAGCCGAACCGGGAGGATGCCCCTGACCCGCCGATGGTCGGGCGGGCCGTTGCCCGGCTCATGGCCGTGCAGGCATTGTTCCAAATGGAGGCAAGCGGGTCGTCGCTGGAAGAAGTTCGCACCGACTTCTCTGATCCGGATTTCTCGAGTGCCAGTTCAATCGAAGGGCACGAATTCGCAGAGATCGATCGCGATCATTTTGACGTGATCCTGTCACGGGCTGTCGATGACCAGCCCAGGATAGATCAGGCAACCGACTGCGCGCTCGTCGCGAGATGGCCAATCGACCGGATCGATCCGATCCTGAGGGCCGTATTCCGGGCGGCGGGCGCGGAACTGCTTGTCGGGAGAGTTCCGCCAAAGGTCGTCATCAACGAGTTCGTCGACGTGACGAAGGCGTTCTTTCCAGGTTCTCCTGAACCGGGGTTTGCCAATGCAGTCCTGGATCACATGGCTCGCCACCTTGCCTCTCCTTGACGGAGTTGTGCCAGGTGTACCTGGCCACTGCCGGACAATGAGCACGTCTCATGATCGTTCGGCCGAGGTTCCCCTCCCGGAATGCGATCATTGTCACGTCGGCCGGGGTTGCGAGATCGATCACAGCGAGGATTCCCGACATTCGCCTGGAGTGGCAATGGGTCCCGACACGATGAACCTCGCGCTGTTCGAATGCGAGAAGACCAGTGGCCAGGCATGCTTGTGGTTGTTGGAGAGGCTAAAACGGAATTGGCCCGGCAGACTGGTGATCAATGTCTGCCTCGAGAAATCCACACCAATACTATCGCCGTGCCCGGCTGCTGACACCGGTCCGCGTTGGCGACAGTTTGGGCTTGGGATTCAAAATGGATTCGATACCGAACTGCTTCCGGATAGACCGTGATCCCTGTCACGACGTTCGTGATCGCTTCCGGTAGCAGGCCGATGACGGCGACCGGAAAACGGTGGATGCATTGCCTCACACTTCAGGACGCCATGCATCACCTTGATCGGTGAATCCTTGGTATATATTTTTTGTGTATATCACTTGGAGATTCCCATGCCGAAAGACGCAATTGCGAAGGTGTTCATGACCGGACGTTTCCAAGCCGTGAGATTGCCAAAGGCATTCCGGTTTTCAACTGACCGGCTGCGGATACGCGCCGAGGGTTGTGCCGTCATCCTTGAGCCCATTGAACAGGATTGGAGGTGGCTGGAAACGGTGCACGAACTCGGCCCGCTGGATGATGACGCCGTCGAAGGTGCGACAGAGAAAAATCCAGCGCAGGAGCGGCCTTGCCTGGATGTGTTCGATTGAAATACCTTTTGGACACGAACGCGGTTATTGCAGTGATTGCCGGCAACAATGCAATGATAGCCCGGCTCAAGGACTTTCACCCGAGCGATTTTGGCGTTTCATCGATTGTCATGCATGAACTTTTTTTGGGTTGCTACAAAAGCCAACGTGTCGAAAGAAACATTGCCGCCGTGAATGCGCTTCGTTTCGAAGTTCTGAACCTGACCAGGCGCGATGCAGCAGAGGCCGGGAAAATACGGGCTCACCTCCGCAAACAGGGAACACCGATTGGGCCATTTGACGTTCTCATCGCGGGTCAGGCGGTTGCGCGGTGCCTCCCACTTGTCACAAACAATGTCAAAGAGTTCGGTCGAGTCCCTGGCTTGGTCCTCGAGGACTGGTTGGCTGACTGAACCTCACGGCCCAGAACACTTTTCCGCAAAAGTGCCCCGACGTGTCGTTTCGGCTGCAAAGGGGAGTTCAATTTGCCGGGAGTCAAGCGACGGGAACCTTTGCGGTCGGGTTCGCGTTTCAAGGCATTCGTGCCGAAAACTCCCGTAGCCACTGTCAGAAAACCATGCCTCGAAAAACTTGCGAGCCTTCCAACACGGTTTGCTTCTCGCGACCTGACCGGGCCATATGGAAACCGCGGAGCTATAGCCCGGCACCGTCGTGTCTGTATCACGCACACCCGCACGGTAAGGTGCGTTGTCATCAATCACCCTACGGACCGGCGAAACTGAATCGAACGGCCGCCTGATGGGCTCTGCCCGACTTGAATCACCGTTGTTTACCTGAAGTGAGATCAAGGCGGCTCCGTCAGTCCATCCGTAATCCAGCGACTGAACATGTCATTTCCGATCGTGCCGGCGTCTTCGAGCCGGAATCGCGAAACGTCCGCGAGCCTGGTCCAGTTCGTTGACCCGATTACGGCCTTGCCCTCACTGCCGATGACCAGACCGGCGGAGTAGAGCAGCAACTCGTCGACCAGTTCGCCGCGAACAAGACTCGCGGCAAGCGTGCCTCCGCCTTCGCAGAGGACGCGGGTCAATCCCTTTTCCGCAAGGGAAACCAGGGCTCGCTCCAGGTCGATTCTGCCCGAAGGTTGGCTGGCAACACTGACGGTTTCCGCGCCGGCTTTTTGCCATCTGGACAGGGATTCGGCAGGCGCAGCGCCCGTGTGGCAAATCCAGACGGGTACATCGCGCGCTGTCGCCCCGAGTTTCGACTCGACTGGACTGCGGGCGAGGCTGTCAAACACGACGCGCACGGGAGAGCGGGCTTCGAGACCGGGGAGACGAACGGTCAAGGAGGGGTCGTCCGCTTCGACGGTGCCCCGGCCGACGAGAACTGCGTCGTGTTGAGCCCGGAGCAGGTGAACATGCCGGCGGGCTGCCTCCGCAGTGATCCATCGGCTCTCTCCGGTCATGGTGGCGATCCGGCCATCGAGTGAGGCGGCCGATTTCAATGTCACGAAGGGTCGTTGTTTCGTGACCCGGTAGATGAAACCCGAATGGGAGCGGATTGCCTGGCGCCGCATGACATTTGTACTGACCTGGATCCCCGCCTTCTCAAGTTCCTGGTGGCCCTTGCCCGAAACGCGCGGGTCGGGGTCCGTCATCGCGGTAACGACCCGAGCGATGCCGGCGTCGATCAATGCCCTGGAGCAAGGTGGCGTTTTCCCGAAATGTGCACAGGGTTCGAGAGAGACGTACGCTGTCGCGTCTTTGCATTGGTCTCCTGCCCGGCGAATGGCTGCAGCTTCTGCATGGGGAATTCCGCCCGGGCCAGTCCAGCCTCGGCCAACCGGCCTGCCGTCCTTGACGAGGATGCAACCGACAGCAGGCGAGGGCCAGACCTGTCCGATGTTCCGTTGCCCGAGTTCGATGGCTGTGCGCATCCAGCGTTCGTCTGCTGACGGGCTAGGCATGGCCGGTGAATGGTCAATCCTCGGTCGGGCGCAAGGCGGTGACAAAGTCCTCGAAGTCATCAGCGCCCTGGAAATCCATGTATACGCTGGCAAATCGTACATAGGCGACCGTGTCGATGCGGGCGAGTGCGTCCATTGCAACCTTTCCGATGGTTTCCGACCTGATGTTGTTGTCTCCTCCGCTTTCAAGGCGCCTCAGGATTCCGTTGACCATCTGGTTGACGCGCTCCGGTTCGATTGACCGTTTGCGCATGGCAATTCGCAAGGAACGTTCAAGTTTGTCGCGGTCGAATTCCTCGCGTTTCCCGTTCTTTTTGATGACCACGAGGTCGCGCAACTGGATGCGTTCATACGTCGTGTATCGGCCACCGCACGACACGCAAAGCCTTCGTCGACGGATGGCGTTCTGGTTTTCGGCGGGGCGTGAGTCCTTGACCTGGGTTTCGGAGGCACCACAAAACGGACATCGCATGACAGAATCCTTGAATTGTCTTTGGTTTGAATCCGGGCGGCAAATTTATGACCACTCTGTCCAGTGTGTATAGGACAATATGGCGGCGGATTGGTCAACTGCTTGATTCTGCGGTCATTTGCCAACACCCGGCGAGTTCAGGGTTCGATCCGGACAATCCGGGAACCTCGACACCGATACTGGACCGGCAGATCCCGGACAACCAGTCGGGCTTGGTCATGAGCCGCCCTCGTCAGTAAATGGGATGGTGTCGGGCATGCCCTGACCTCCAAAATTCGACAACTGCGGCATCACCGGTCCGCGCAATCGTGCACCGGATCCGGTCGCGGCGTATATACTCAGATTTATTCATGGAGACGGGGCGAACCCGTTCGCGTGGTGCCGGCCGTCAATTGGCGCTCCGGTGCCACTGGGCGGTCATCTTGCATCATCGTGCCATGGGCGTTTCCCGGAGGTCATTGTGGTCGCCCGGCGATCCACATACTGATGAGGGCCTGGCGAGTGGTGCCGGGCTTTTGACCAATGGACAAGTGCGAATACGTCGTCGCCCGCGTCGACGCACCCGCCGAACTCGGTTGCCCTAAAATGCTCCACCCCCTGTTTCATGGCACGACGGACGGAGAAGATCCTCTCGGTGAGAATCAGTTGCCGTGCGATGCCTCGTACCAGTCATACCCATGGTCAGACTGCGTGGGCCGTCCGGAGCGTTCGCCGGGGCTTTGATGAAGCAGGTACCATCCGACAGGGCTGGAGCCTCATTGAAATGGATACCCGGGTCATCACGGCCCGCAGTATTCCTGGTCGGTTCACATTCGAACTTCACGGAGCCGACACGGCGCCAAAGGGTACGAG
>JAPOVX010000225.1 GCA_026707935.1 Paracoccaceae bacterium | reverse complement strand
GGGCCGGACTTACTCGGGAAAGAGCGATTCCGTCTTGCCCTCCCCCAGCATCGCCGACACCAGGCTGCCCCTGGTTTCTTCCGCCGTCGGACCGGTTCTCACATGGACGCCATCCCTGAGAACGGTAACCCGGTCGGTCACCGCCAGGATGTCCTCCAGGTAGTGAGATACATAGATGACCGTCCGGCCCTCGTCCCGAAGCGTCCGCATGGCGTCATGCAACTGGACGACCTCGTCCTTGGACAGGGACGAGGTCGGTTCGTCCATGACGATCACCCTGGCATCACGGGCCAGGGCCCGCAGGATCTCGATCTTCTGCTGATCGGCAATCGGCAGGTCGGCGACCACTGCACCCGGGTCGAGCGTGAAACCGCTGCTCTGCATCAGGGCCTCCAGGCGCCCCGCCTCGTCTCTCGCGAGAATGCCCCAACGATCGTGCTCGAGACCGAGGAACACGTTTTCTGCCACGGTCATGGCCGGGACCAGTTGCAGCTCCTGGTGCATGATGGCCACGCCATTCGCCAGCGCGGTTGGCGGGTCCCAACGGGTCACGGGCCGGCCGAAGACGATCAGGCGGCCGGCCGTTGCCTGGTAATATCCGCCAAAGACCTTCCCGAGCGTTGATTTTCCGGCGCCGTTTTCCCCGATCAATCCATGGATTTCGCCGGGATGAACATCGAGCGTGACGTCTTCGAGCACCGGTACACCGCCGAATGCGACGCCGATTCCTTCGGCGCGGATGGCGATGACCCCTTGCCCGACTTCAGGAGTTCCAGTCAGTGCCGTGGCTCCGATACGCTGTCTTCGACCCGCAATTCGTCGTTGATCCGAACGCCGTAATCGTCCCGGGCACCCTCGATCGTCACGAACCCCCGCCGAACATCCGAAAGCACCTCGTCGAACGGGCGGTTCCCCGGACTGCCGTTGCCGCCGCCTCCCCCGGTCATTGTTTCGACGACGGTCCCGGCCGGGAATCCCCGCGCGCGCATCTTGAGGACGGATTCAGATGTCCCGTCGGGCTGCCTGATCTCGATATGCGGCCCCTTTCCATCGCTCCCGCCGTTCAATCCCCATGCCGGAGTGCGCGATCTCTCGAACCAGAGAGCACAATGACAGTCTTCAAGCAACTTGTAACGCCGGATGACCCCGCAGCCGCCGCGATGGCGGCCCGCACCACCGGAATCGGGGCGAATTGCGAACTCCTCGATCCGGACCGGGAACTTGGTCTCGTACACTTCCGCCGGGATATTTCGAAACCCGCCGTTCACAAGGTTGATCAAGGCGCTTTCGCCATCACTGTCGGCGCGGCCTCCCCACCCGCCGGCGGTCGGTTCGATCGCGATCCAGTGCCCGCGGCCGGGATCGACCGAAAAGAACGCGGCGACCATGCTGTCACCGTAGTGTGCGGCCGTCGACCGTTCCGGCATTGCCTCCGACATGCAGGAAATGAACAGGTCAGCGAGCAGCCCCAACCCGGTGAAGTACCACTCGCAGGCCGCCGGTTCCTTCGCGTTGAACATGCAATCGTCCGGAATCCTGATGTTCATGGTTTCGAACGAACCCCCGGTGATCGCGCGGTCAGGATTGATCATCGTCTTGTACGCCAGGCGCAACAGCGACTCCGTCTGGGTTGCCCCGCAATTGACCGAACCCGGAACCGGTCCGGACGATCCGTCGAGGTCGACAGTCAGGGAATCGCCCTTGATCGTCAATGTCAGGGCGACCTTGACCGGTTCGTTTCCGATGCCGTCATCGTCAAGATATCCTTCCCGCGACCACTGCCCGTCGGGAATTGCCCGAATCGCCTCCCGGTCGAGAACACGTGCCTGTTCGAAAATATCCTGGCAACTCGCGCGGTAGGTTTCCACGCCGATCCGGTCGAGCAGTTGGCCAAGCCGCCGTTCGCCGGTACGTATCGCGGCGATCTGGGCACCAAGATCGCCGATCGATGCATCCGGCAGACGCGTGTTCAGCCGGAGATGGTCGTACCATTCGCGAATCGGCCGGCCTTTCGAGACGATTCGCGTCGGCCCCAGCCGCAGTCCTTCCTGGTAGATACTGGTCGATTCCATCGTCGAACCGGGATCTATGGCGCCGATGTCGTTCCAGTGCGCCCGCGCCGCGCCGTATCCGATCAGTGACCCGTCATGAAAAATTGGACCGACCGCGGTTATGTCATGAAGGTGCGTACCCTGCATGTAGCTGTCGTTCATGATGACCACGTCACCTTCGGCAATATCGTCACCGGAGTAGTCCCTGACGTGATGGACACAGGCGTCGATCGCACCGATGAACAGGGGAACCCCGGTCGATTGGCCAAGCATGTTTCCATGTTCGTCGAGCAAGGCCACCGCGCTGTCCTTGCCTTCGTAAATCACTGCCGAGTGCGCGGAACGCCAAAGAGATGCATTCATGTCTTCGGCACACGAGATGACGAAATTGCGTACGACCTCGGTGGTGATTGGGTCGGCGGCAGTCCCTGTCATTCCGGATCCCCCATGCGTCTCAGCGACAAGTGCCCGCCCGCGATCACCGTCACTTGCCAATCGGGAGGTACAAGCGTGGTCGCCGTGTCCTCCTCGATGATCGCCGGCCCCTGGACAACCTTGCCGGAGCCAAGCGAATTCCTGTCGAGAATGCCGGTCGTTTGCACCTTGCCCTGGAACCTGACATCCCGTTTCCCGGGCCGGCGGGCTTTCGTCGGCGCCGGTGGTGCGCTCGAAGGTCGAGGCAGCCTGCCAAGGGCGGCAACGCGAATGTTGGCCATTTCAACACGGTTCTCCGGACTCGAGTGACCATATTGCCGTTCATAAGCGACATCGAAAGACCGGCGAACGGCATTCATGTCGATGAAACCGCCGGGGACCGGGATCGTCAGGACGTATTCCTGTCCGAAGTAGCGGAAGTCGATTCCTCTTTCGAAGAAGATGTCATCATCGCCGATTCCTTCCTTCTCAAGGAACGAACGCCCTTTCTCCTCCAGCGCGCCATAGGCTTGTTCCAGCGTCTCCCGGCCGGTCTGATCCCAGAATCCGTAAAGCGTTTCCTTGAAGTCGTGACGGACATCGGTTTGCAGCATGCCCCATGCCGAGAACGCACCGGGGTGTAGGGGAATGATGACCTCGCCGATTCCCAGTTCATCCGCCAGCGCCGCCGCCTGTGCCGGGCCCGCACCACCATAGGCCACCAGGGAAAAGTCACGCGGGTCGATACCGCGCTGCACCGTAATCGTACGGATTGCATCCGCCATCTTGGCGTTGATGATGTCGACGACACCCTCCGCCATCGCCTCGGCCGACAAGCCGAATCCGGCGCCGAGCCGTTCTAGCGCTGCTACGGAAGCTTCCCGATCGAGTTTCATCTTGCCCGCGGAAAAGTTCGCGTCGTCGAGCCGGCCAAGTACGAGATTGGCATCCGACACGGTCGCTTCGATTCCCCCAAGACCATAGCATGCCGGACCCGGATCGGCCCCCGCGGACCCGGGACCGACGCGAACCGCGCCGGCTTCCTGCCAGGCTATCGATCCGCCGCCTGCGCCGATGACGTGGATGTCCACGACCGACATCTGGACCGGGAGGCCCTCGAGCCTCGTCTCGTTCGACCGCGACGGTTGTCCGTCGATGATCAGGCTGGCATCGAAGGACGTTCCGCCCATGTCGATGCAAATCAGGTTGTCGCGGCCGGTCGCTGCCGAAAGCGCCTGTCCGCCGATTGCCCCTCCCACCGGTCCGGAAAGCAGCGTCTGCAACGGCGATTCGCTCGCCGTTCCCGCGGTCATCACGCCGCCGTTCGACTCCATGACATACAGGGATCGTCCTGCCGGCAACCGGTGTTCGAGTTTGCTGACCAGCGTCGCGAGATAGCCGCGCACCACGGGGGCGAGATAACTGTCCATCACGGTTGTCGACATGCGGTCGAATTCCCGCCATTCGGGGGAAACCCGGTGCGACATGGCGACCGCGACGCCCGGAAGCCGTCCGGAAATATATCGAGCGGCCTTGCGTTCGTGTTCCGGATTCCTGAACGAAAACAGGAACGCGATGGCGATCGCCTCGTAGCGGTTCTCTCGCGCCTTGTCGATCAGGCAGTCGAGGTCGGACACGCGGAGGGGTTCGACGACCTCGCCGGTCGCCGCGATGCGCTCCCGTGCGGTGTAAGTGTGTTCAAGCGAAACAAGCGGTGCCGGCTTGTTCCAGCGGATCGAGAATATCTCGCCCCTGTCATTCCCCTGTATCGTGTAGACGTCCCTGAAATTCCTCGTCGTCAGCAACGCGACCTTCGCACCCTGGCGGGTGAGGAGAGCGTTCAACCCGACGGTCGTTCCGTGGACGAAAAGATCGATTTCGGAATCATCCGGAATCGCAGCGCCGATACCTTCGAGGACGGCAAGCGCGGGGTTTTCCGGCGTCGACAGTACCTTGAAGGCGCTGCATTCGCCCGTGACGCTGTCCTGCCTTACGATATCCGTAAACGTGCCGCCAATGTCGGCGGCAACGCGGTAGCGCACACCCATCGTGCCTCCCTGCAAAAGAGGCCCGGCCATGCGTCATGGGCACGACCGGGCCGGAAAGTGTCGGATCATCGTTGCCGATCAGGGCGTCCTACTGTTCCCACTCGCCCTTGAAATCCGGGTTGGCGTCGAGCACGGCCTTGTCGATCATGGCCTGGACCGGGCCCGCTTCATCCATGTTGATGACCGCGGTGACCGGCTTTCCCTCGATCGCATTGGCGATTTGCTCCATCGCCATCGCGCCCATCGTCCTCGGAAAATACGCAAGCGTCGCATCCCAACGACCTTCCCGGATCGCGTCGATCGCGATGGCGGCTGCACCACCGCCGGACATGTAAAGATCAGGCACGTTGTAACCGGCAGCCTCGAGCGCGATCTCCGCACCTGCCAGATGCTGGTCGGCATTTGACAGGACAACATGAACATCCGAGTTTGCCTGCAGGATGTCGGTCATCGCCGTCAGGGATGTCTCCGGCGAGTACCATCCTTCTCCGACAGCCAGGACCTCGATGTTGCCATGCTCCGCGAGCACGGCCTGGAACGTCTCCAGCCGCAGGTTGTCGAACGGAAAGATCTTCGCTCCGATGATGATGACAACGTTGCACGGATCTTTCCCCGTGCAATGTTCAACGACAGACTGGGCCTGAAACGTGGCACCGTCGACCGGCGGCGATGCGACCGTCGTCGTGATTCCCTCGACCTGCGGCTCAAGGGTCGTCAGGTCGGGTCCCACCGGAAACAGCACCGTTGCAACAGGAATTCCGGCTGCAATGACCTGTTCGAATGCACCTGCAATTCCGACCGTGTCGTTGGGAAAGATGATGAATCCTTCGTAGTTGCCACTGACCAGGACATCCTCGATCTGGCTGTACTGGTGAGCCGCGTCGAATTTTCCATCAAAAATCGCTGTCTCGTATCCCAGTTTGGCAGCCTTTTCCTCGACGCCCTCGTACGTCGCCTGATTGAACCCGTTTTGGGAACTTGCCGCAAAAAAGGCGATTTTCGCTGTCTGCGCGTGGACAGCCGAGGACAGGCCGAAGGCGAGAGCCAGGCCGAATCCCGTGGCCAGCACGTGCTTGTATCGTGAATATACCATTCGCTGTTACCCCTTTCGCTTGAAGTGACCCACTTGGCCAACTATAATTATGCAAACATTATGCAATCAGCACCATTCGATGCAAGTGCGAATTCTGTTCCCGCACGAACGAATTGGAGAAGGACTTGGCGCGAACCCGGCTAGCGACAACCGAATCGTCAGCTTCGAAAAGCAGGCGCGGGGCATTGCAGGTTCACGAGTCGCTCCGCGAGGACATCCTGTGGTTAAGGATAGAACCCGGTTCCGCCCTGGATGAGGTTGCACTTGCCGAGCGGTTCGAGGTTTCGCGCACCCCGATTCGGGAAGCATTGCTCCTTTTGTCCGGGGAGGGACTGGTCAAGTTCCTTCCCAATCGGACCACGATCGTTGCACCGATGTTGATGGACAACGCCGGTGACTACCACGACACCCTCCTGATCCTGTCACGGTCCGTCGCACGCACGGCTGCCATGAGCGGGCGCGCCGACGGCGATTTGCTCTTTTCCCATATCGATCGCTCCCGGGCCGCCGTCCGGGCAGGCGACATGGAAAGCATCCTGAGGGCCGATCACGCCTTTCTGCGACACCTGGCCGCATTGTCGGGCAACATTTTTCTGGAAAGGTTCATCGACCAGATCCTCGATGCCGGCGTCAGGATGTACGTCCTGCATTACTTCCGGAATGCCGCGCCCGACGAACTGCATCAGTCAGTCGAACAGATGGCCGAACTCTCCTACGCCATTCTGGACGGGGACCCTGACCGCAGCGACCAGCGTGTTTCGGAAATGATCCAGGCTGACATCGCGATCATCATGCGGTCGCTCGCACCACGTGTCGGACAAGACATGAAAATGACTTCATCCCATGTCGCAAGACCGCACGTGTCGAATCGGAGCGGGTTCCGGCGCCGCCTGACGCGGTCATCGCCGGACCAGGCCACTGAACCGCCGTTCCAGGCAGAAGGATAGAGATTAGATGACGCAGGATTTCCATGCCGCCCGACGCCAGAGGGCCGCTGAGCTGATCGCCGACGCAGGCATGGACGTCCTCGCGGTCGTGCCCGGCCCCAACTTCTCCTACCTGACGGGGCTGCACTTCCACCTCATGGAAAGGCCGACGGTTCTCTTCATTTCCGGGACTGGCGAGATTGCCGCCATCATGCCTGCGCTCGAAGTCCTGAAATGGTCCCGCAGCTTTCCGGAAGCCGAGACGTTCTACTGGCAGGACAGTGACGGATTCGAAGACGCATTTGCCGCCGCCGGTTCCGCTCTCGGCCGGGTTTCGGTGGGGGTCGAGGGCGGCCGCATGCGCATGTTCGAATACGACGCGCTCTGCCGCCACGTGACGGCGGGAACAATCGTCAATGCGGATTCCGTCCTCGTACAACTGCGCATCGCCAAGGACGACAACGAAATCGCCGCGATCGAGCAGGCGATCGCGATCAGCGAACTGGCCCTGGAAGAAACACTCGAAGATGTTCGTGCCGGCGTCACGGAAAGGCAGGTCCAGGCCAGGCTGAAAAGCCGGATGCTCTCCCACGGCGCCGAAGGATTCGCGTTCGAGCCGATAGCGCTTGCCGGCGGCAACGCGGCAAATCCCCATGGCATTCCCGGCCCGACCGAGCTCAGGCCGGGGGATGTCCTGCTCGTCGACTTCGGTGCACGGTCGGCAGGCTACAATGCAGACATCACCCGCACCTTTTTCGTCGGGCACGCGACCGACGAACACGGGGCGATCTACGAGACCGTCCTGTCGGCGAATGAAAGGGGTCGCGCGATCGCGAGACCTCGAATGACCTGCCACGATCTTGACCTCGACGTGACCGCGGTCTTGCGCGATTCACCTTTCGAGGATCTGATTGTTCACAAGACCGGCCACGGCCTTGGTCTCGATGGTCACGAGGCCCCACAGGTGATGATCGGTAACGATCAACCCCTGGTTCCGGGTGCGGTCATCACGATCGAGCCCGGGTTGTATCGTGCGGACGACATAGGCGTCCGGATAGAAGACGACGTCCTGATCACCGGGCAAGGATCCCGATCACTGACCGGTTTCGACCGAAGCTTGCGGATCCTTGGGTGATTTGACGACCACGCCGCGTTCGATGCGGCCCCCGGGGCAATGGGACTGAGCCAGGTCGAACGGCCCGAATCGAGCGAAGGCCCGGCCGGCGCTTCAGTCTTTGCCACCCCAGCGTGCGATGCCGTCCGGCGACGGGTTGTCGACCAGGGCGAACGCCCCCAATCCATCACCGATCGCGACATCGGTTCCTTTCAGCCAGTGCCTTCCGGTAACAATGCGAACGCCGCGACTTGAGCGAATTCCGCCGGCATTCCGGCGCGTCACGTTTCGGGCCATTCCGTCGCCGAAGGCGCGCCTGGAACCATCAAGGATGCCTGTCGCTACCGCACCCGGACTCAGTGTATTGGCCCTCAGGCCGCTCCTGATCGGAAACCCGGTCATCGCTTCACTCCAGGGAATCATGGCCTCTTTCGAAAGATTGTCGGCACGGGCCGGGTCCAAACCCTCACCGAGAACAAACGGCTCGAGATAGGCACGTGATTTCACGGCCATCAAGGCAATCGGAATGGACCGGCAGCCATGACCGGGTGGCAGGCGCTCTTCCGTTGCCATCGACTCCAGCGCCCCGTTCCTGTTCGACCATGTGTTCGCAAGGAAGGTATTGACGGTAAGGACCCGGCCTGTGCAAAGGTCGATTCTCTTTTTTATCGGATGATGTATCCCCGGTGTTCCGGCCGCATCGTCGCTCGAAGCCGAGATCAACATGAACAAACGTACTGCAATTGTCGCCGGCGGGACGTCCGGAATCGGGCTGGCGGTCGCGAACCTGCTGGCTGAATCCGGTCACCGGGTCGCTGTCGGCTCGAGGCGGATACCAGCCAGCCAGCGCCGTGAACAGCTGGGTCATGACGTCGAAGAAACTGCACTCGTCCAACACCTCGATGTCGGCTGCGGCGACTCGATCGACCGCTTCGTCAGGATCGTGACCGAACGTCTTGGAACGCCGCAAATCCTCGTGAATGCGGCGGGGATCTACAGGGAAACGTTCCTGGGCGAAGGGGACAGCGCGAACTGGTTTGAACAGATCGATGTCAACCTGAGCGGACCATACAGAATGATCCGCGCAGTATTTCCCGGCATGATCAGGTCCGGCTGGGGCCGCATCGTTAATATCGCTTCCACGGCTGCATCGACCGGCGCACCTGGCTACGCGGGCTACTGTGCCTCGAAGGCCGGTCTTGTCGGCCTGACCAGGGCCGTCAGCAAGGAGGGCGCTCCCCACGGTATCAATTGTGTTTCGATCAGCCCGACCTGGGTCGAAACGCCCATGATGGAACGCGCGCTGCAGCGCCATGTCCTCAATCGAGACATCGATATCGAGCAGGCACGGGCCAATGTCACGGATTCGAATCCGCAAGGGCGGGTGGTTCAACCCGGGGAAATCGCTGCAATTGTCGCATTCTGCTGTTCGGAGGCCGCCCCCGCACTGACGAATGAGGACATCCAGGTCAACGCCGGGGCCGACTGGTAGAGGTCCGGCACATGCCCTTCATCACCTACAGGTTTTCGGATGGAATCTCGCTCGTCCAGGAAGCCAGGGTCGCGAATTTCATGCGGTGCAATATCTGGCTGGTTCGCGGGCGCGACCGCGACCTGGTCATCGATACCGGAATGGGGCTGGAGTCGCTGAAAGACTGGATCTCCGGGGAAACCGACCGGCCGCTGACCGCGGTGACGACGCATGCGCATTTCGATCATATCGCGGGGCTTCACGAATTCGACGAGCGCCTGGGTCACCGTTCGGAAGCAGGCATTTATGCCGCGCCGACACAGGCCGCAACGGTCTATACCGGCGCATGGAAGCAGATCACGATTGTCGATCCGACCGTCCATCCGACCTTCGATCCGATGACGTTCGCGGTCACCCCCGCGCCGCTCACGGGATACCTGGATGAAGGCGATGTGCTCGACCTGGGCGACCGCGCCTTCCAGATACTTCATCTGCCCGGACACTCGCCCGGCAGCATCGGACTGCTGGATCGAGACGCGCAGGTCCTTTTTTCGGGGGATGCCCTTTATGACGGGGAACTCCTCGACAATCTTTACCATTCCGACCCCCTCGTTTACCGGGAAACGCTCCGGCGAATAGCCACGCTCGACGCGGAGATTGTTCATGCCGGACATTTTCCTTCATTTGGAAGGCGGCGCGTGAACGAATTGGTGATGTCGTACCTCGGTGGCCGGAATACGATTACCGATGTCGTCGAGTGGTACGAAAAGTGCTGCCGCGGCAATCAGGACATTTTCTCTGAACAGGACTGGTCCGGTGCATCAATGGCTTGACCGTCAGTCCGACGGCGGGTTGAGCGTCGTCCTCTTTTTTGCGGCCGGTGTCTGGGGCCTCTACTGGGTTCCACTTAGAATCCTGGAGGCGGGTGGTTTGACCGACGCCTGGAGCGTGACAGTGTTCAACGCGTGCCCGCTCATCCTGCTTCTGCCCTATGCGTTCCTGGCCCGCCACAGGCTGTATCCGCATCTGCGGAATATCCTGCTGATCGGCGGTCTGACAGGATGCGGGCTCAGCCTCTATGCCACCGGGCTTGTGGCCTCGACCGTGGTCAGGGCGACGATTCTCTTTTACCTGACACCTGTCTGGTCAACGATAATCGGGGTCCTTTGGCTGTCCGAACGACTCGGGGCAGGCCGGGTTGCAGCGATTCTCCTGGGTATTGCCGGTCTCGCATGCCTGGTCATCGGCAGCGACGACTCGACCCCTCCACTGAATGTCGGTGATGTCCTGGCGCTCCTTTCCGGGGTTTTCTGGGGACTCGGCGCCGCATTCATGAAGCGGCATCCCGAAACGCCGGTCGGGGGTTCAATGGCCTGCATGATTCTGGTCACCGCGGTGATCAGTCTCGGACTCGGATTCCTTCTGTTTCCCGATCCGTTTCCATCGGCAGCGCAATTGGCCGGATCACTCCCGGTCGCCGTTCCTGCCTCCCTCATTGTCCTGGTCCCGACCGCCTACCTGATCATGTGGATTGCGCGGAAGCTCTACCCCGGCAGGGTCGGAATACTGATGATGTCGGAAGTGCTCGTCGCCATATTGAGTGCGTCACTGTTTCTGCCTGAGGAGACGATGTCAGTCGTGCAATGGGTCGGCGCCATCGCCATAATCCTGTCCTGCCTGGTCGAGGTCCTGTTCGAACGCAAGTCCGGTCCGGTTCTGTCTTCGTGACGGTTGTTGCCAAAGCCGGCAGCCAATGAACTGCGGGCCTCCCGGTCGGGCTGCTGGCGAATTTTCGCCAATCGATGAATAGTCGGGCAAAACAGGATCATTGCCCCTTTGTATTGCAGGTTTCGGCGGTTATTGAGCCGTCATGTCCAGGTCAGTTCGGTATGGTGAAGGCGCCCGGTCCGTATGCGACGAGTTGCGTGCCAGAATCATCAGCGGGGAATACAGTTCAGGCTCGGAGCTTCGAATCCAGTCCCTGGCGAGAGAATTCGGCATTTCGATCGTGCCGGTACGTGAAGCACTCCGAACACTCGCGGCAGAAGGATTGGTCAAGATTCGACCAAGGCGCAGCCCGATCGTTGCGAAACCGAAGCTGACCGAAGTCAAGGACATCTCCGAAATCAGGATTCTGCTGGAACCCATCCTCCTCCAGGCGGCCGTTCCCAACCATAACCGGGATACGCTCGGCAGATGCCATGAGGTGCTGAAAATCGAGGAAGGACTTGAACAGGGATGGCGGAAGGTCGCGCTCAATCGCGAGTTTCACCACGCACTGCTGCTTCCGTCCGGAAAGGAGCGGCTTCTCAAGATCCTGGATGCACAGTACGAGTCGATGTCGCTCCTGGCCAGGACCATGGTCAACGCCGCCATGGTCAGGTACGACGATTCCCACGGTGAGCATGTGCGCATTCTTGAAGCGGTCGAGCGCCGGGACACCGGGCTGGCCCTCGACTGTCTGAAGGATCACCTGAACCGGTCCCACGAGAAAATCGATTCCGTGCTCGACCGCCGGGAACTTGCCAGTACGCCTGTTCCGGAGAACGTCGGCGTTACCGCGTGATCATCCGATCGACTTCGCACGGGCCGGTACGCAACGACAGCCGAACGACACGCCCCTGCACACCCGGCGACCCGGACATCGGTCCGACGTCAACGGATCGGCTTCGACCGGGCGGCGTCGGATTCCCCGGATTGCCGGTTCGTGCCCTGGCCGCGAAAACTCCGTTTCCCGGTGCGTAACTGGAATCATCCGGCTTCCCCGGACCCGAACAACCCGTCCAGTTCAGGGCAGGTCTCCCGGTCCTTCAGAAGCGGGTGATCGCTCCCTTTCACGATTCCGGTCATTCCATTCCGGTCGAGGGCAAGACAAAGCAGGGTTTCAGGATCGGCCCGCCCGAGTAGCACGGGCGAATAGGTCGATGCGAGAACCTGGCATTCCCGTGCAGTCGCGAGCAAGTCGTGCACGGTTTCCGCGGCCGCCGGATGAAGGCCACGCTCCAGTTCCTCCAGCATGAACAACTGGCCTTCGTCCGCTGCATAGGGAATCAGCGTCAAGGCGAGGAATCGAAGCATTCCTTCGGAAGCAGCCCATGACGGGGTCGCGATACCCGAACGATGTTTGACGACCACGTGCGCGTGCCCGTCACCAGGCTGCTCGACAACATCGATTCCCAGCATGCCTTCCTGGACCGACCGAACCCGATTCAACCATTCATCGTGAGCCGCCCGATCCCTTGTCCTGAGGTGATCGATCAACCACGGCAAGTTCCGGCCGTCGGCCAGGTATTCCCGGTACCGAAGACCTGGCGGGCTCGGCGATCGCAGCCGTTCTCCATCGAGACAGATCAACCTGGTGTATCGCTCCAGGAACCGCTGCACGCGTGTCGCTACCGGGAATGAAGCCGGCGCGTCGGGCAAACTGCCGAATGTCGAGCGCGATGGACCGTACGAACTGTTGATTATCCATCCCTTGCCAGGCCGCTCGGAGACTTCGGAATAAATCGAATCCGTACCTGTCGCCGATTTCCTGAAAACGGTCCTCGAGCCCCGCTTCCTGCCGGCGGAAACAATTGACTCGGCCGATTCGGGCGGCAGCGGGAACAGGGAATCCTGTTTCGAACCGCGGGGAAGCATCGCGCCAGGCAGCAAGACCCCGCGCTCGGCATCGATTCCGGCACCTCGCTCACTCTCCCGAATCGATACCTCGTAACGGAATCTCCCGTAACCGGCTTCAGCGGGCAGATGATCCGCCGCGTCGTCCGGGATGTCGAATTCGAGGGCAAGCTGAAAACCCGGCTGGCCTGGCCTCCTGCCCCAGACGAGATCACGAAAGTCACAGGTCCGTTTCCCGATCGCCGAGGGAAGACCATCCCGAACAAGGTCGGAGACAAATGCCACGGCATCAAACAGCGCGCTTTTCCCGCTGGAATTCGCACCAACCAGAAGGTGGAACCTGTCCAGCCTGACATCCACATGACGAAGACATCGATAATTCAGGGCCTGAAAACGGCGTATCATAGAAACGCTTTCCTCGTGGCGTTGACCGTTGTCGCCTACCGCTCACATTTCCGGCTTTACCACCGGCCGACGGAACTGCTTCCGTTCATCCTGAACATTCCGCCCCGGCGGTCGGACCCGGGACGCGGCCGCGTCCCCCGGCTGGAAACCTCGCAGCGAAGGATTTCCGATTGTCATTCCCCCGTCAAGGCAGAGGCCTCGACATCGGAGAGCTCCACCCATCTACCTCTTTCTCGTGCCGAGAGTACTGCTGCGTGGATCGCAACGACAGAACGCATTCCGTCCTCGGCGGATGGATACAGGTAGCCGCTGCCGTCAAGGTTTTTAGCGGATCCGACATCGCCATTGCCGGCCTTCATGGATCGGATTGCCCTGGACAACTCCGTGTAGATGTTCGCGAAAGCCAGAGGCATGCCCTCGACATGCCCGACGGCGACCCGGGATGCACGTTCCGTCTCCGGCGCGAGCCCGGTCTCACCGCGCTCGATGGTCGAAGTCCGGCCTCCCACAGGTGTCCAGAACAATTGGTTTGCCTGCTCCTGGGCCCAGCGCAACCCGCCACGTTCGCCGAATACCTGTATGGTCAATCCGTGCTGCCTTCCGACAGCAATGGCCGACGTCCACAGCCGTCCGACGATTCCGTCCTCCAGGCGGAAGTCCACCTGGGCATCGTCCTCGAGTTCGCGTCCGTCGACACAGGAAGCGAAGTCCGACGCCAGCCGAAGCACGTCGCGGCCGGTAACGAATGTCGCAAGGTGAAGTGCGTGGATTCCGCAGTCGGTGAACTGGGCCGAAACCCCGACCTGGGAGGGGTCGTAACGCCAGCGAACACGGGGATTGTCCCGGTCGTCACCGGCGGAGTGATGGCCGTGGGCGAATTCAACGACGACAAGCCGGACCCTGCCAAGAACACCTTGCCGTACCATGGCCCTCATCTGGCGCACGAGAGGATAGCCGGAGTACCCGTAGTTGACCGCACAAATGCACCCCGTCGACTTCACCGTTTCGACAATGCCGGCGGCCTCGGAAACCGTCATTGTCATTGGTTTTTCGCAGAGGACGTTGAAACCGCTCTCCAGAATCCTCCTGGTGATTTCATAGTGGGTGGAATTCGGAGTCGCGACGGTGACGAGGTCGAGCCGGTCGACGTCGCCAAGCGACGATTCACGCGCAAGCATTTCCTCCCAGTCGCCATAAGCGCGTTCCGCCGGAATACCGAGCCGGACCGCGAATTCCCGCCCTGCGTCCGGGACATGGTCGAGCGCGGCAGCGACCAGGGAGAATTCCCCGTCGAGTCGAGCCGCCATCCGGTGAACGGGGCCGATCTGGCTCCCTTCGCCGCCCCCGATCAGGCCCCAGTTCAGTTCGACCATCGATCCCGACCCGAAAATTCCCGCTCTACTGAAACTCTGACATCAGGACCCATGCGCGGCGCCTGCCCGATTCGCGAATCGCCGCAATGACCCGGTTGACTTCATGCCCGTCCCGAAAAGTTGGCCAGACCGGGTTGCCGGTTGCGATGGCCTCGAGAAAATCACGCGCCTCGATGATGATCTGGTCCTGATACC
This sequence comes from Paracoccaceae bacterium, assembly GCA_026707935.1. Lineage (GTDB taxonomy): Bacteria > Pseudomonadota > Alphaproteobacteria > Rhodobacterales > Rhodobacteraceae > JAPPHA01. The sequence goes on along the minus strand of JAPOVX010000225.1, from coordinate 11,744 downwards.
CCGTCCCGTGACCCGCTCCCTGGCAGAATGGAAGGTAATCCGGGTGGCTCGGGCCAGTGAGGATCTTCCTGAACCCGAGTTCGCCAGCGTGGTCATCCGCCCGGTACAGCCAGACCGCGTTCTGATCCTCCTGGTCGAACCGGATGGCGCCCGCGGTCCCGGTGATTTCGTAGCGATAGCCCATCTTGCGGCCGGTCGAGACACGGCTGAAGTACAGGTGACCCATTGCTCCTGACTCGAACCGGCACATCGCCTGGGCCTGGTCGTCGTTGTCGACCTGCACGATCCCCTTGCCATCGGCCGCCGGCCGTTGCCGGAAAACCGTTTCGTATTCGCCGACGAGCTCACGGATGCTGCCCATGAACGCGAGCGCCGCATTGACCATGTGCGGTGCGAGGTCACCGAGCGTGCCCGTGCTGTCTCCCGCGGTTCTCCACGACACCGGCTCGTTCGGATCGGACAGGAAATCCTCTGTGTGCTCCCCGCGGAACCATGTAATGTCGCCGATCTCCCCCGAGTCCACGATTTTGCGGGCAAATTGCGAGGCGGGCGTCCGGATGTAGTTGAAACCGACCATGTTGGTCACGCCAACCGAGGCGGCGGCATCGACCATGGCCCGGCTGTCGGCCAGCGAGGCGCCCAGCGGCTTTTCACAGAATACGGGTTTACCAAGCGCGAGTGCGCGTTCGGCAATGGCTCGATGCAAGGACTGTGGAGTTGCGACGACGACGGCTTCAACCCCAGGATCATCGACCAGTTCGCGATAGTCTCCGGTTGAGCGGGCAAACCCGTACATTCTGCGGTAACGTTCCGCGGTCCCCCCGGTGGAGGCGGCGATCATCTCGAGACGGGGTCGCAGGGCCGTATCAAAAACGCTGCCGACCGCCGCCATTGCGACCGAGTGCGCCTTGCCCATGTAGCCGCCACCAACGATGCCGATGCCGATTTCACCTGTCGTACCGGTCATGGGAAACGATACCGTTTCGGTTGTCCGTCATGTCTCGCCATACTCGATCCCCGATCAAAAAATCTGTTTCCAACGTACAGGGAAACCCGTATCTTCCCCCGCTGTTGAACGTCAACAGTAATCAGGCACCGGGCAACCCGGGCAAACGCCTGAAATCCACGGGCCTCCGGGGCTCTTGGCCGGGACAGGGGGCACGGTCAGGACTGTTGCGCAAGGAGTCGATTGTGGGGGACGCATGGGCACCGGGGCTAACAGTGTTCGTCTGACGACGACACAGGCAATCGTCCGTTTTCTGGCAAACCAGTATGTCGAAACCGATGGCGGAAAGGTTCGCCTCTGCGGAGGCGGTTTTGCCATATTCGGGCACGGCAACGTCACCTGCCTGGGCGAGGCACTTTATCAGTACCGTGATGAACTGCCCCTGTACCGGGGGCAAAACGAGCAGGGCATGGGACTTGCGGCGACGGCGTACGCCAAGTACCACCTCCGGCGCCGGTTCATGTTCTGCACGGCTTCGGCCGGTCCCGGCACATCCAATCTCGTGACCGCGGCCGCGACCGCTCACGCCAACCGGCTGCCGTTTCTCCTCTTGTGCGGCGACACCTATGTCACGAGGTTTCCCGATCCCGTCCTTCAGCAGCTTGAGCATTTCGGCAACCCGGTCGACGGCGTCAATGACGCCTTTCGCCCCGTTACGCGCTACTGGGACCGGATCACCCATCCGGCACAGGTCATTTCGTCCCTGCCGAACGCAATCGCGACCATGCTCGACCCGTCCGACTGCGGCCCGGCCTTCCTCGGACTGCCGCAGGATGTCCAGGGTTGGGCATTCGACTATCCGGTCGAATTGTTCGCCGAAACTGTTCATCGCGTGAGGCGGCAAACGCCTGACCGCGATGAGACCGCCGCCGCGGCGGCACTACTCAGGACGGCTCGAAGGCCGCTGATCATTGCGGGAGGCGGAGTCCAGTACTCGGGGGCCGTTTCCGAACTCGGGGATCTCGCACACGGCCACAACATCCCGGTGGTGGAGACGATTGCCGGCCGGGCCAACCTGGTTGCTGACGATCCGCTCAACATCGGCCCGATCGGTGTCACGGGATCGAATTCCGCCAATGCGGTGGCCGAAAAGGCTGATGTCGTCATCGCGATCGGAACCCGTCTCCAGGACTTCACCACGGGTTCCTGGACCGCGTTTGATCGCGCGGCGCGCTTCATTTCGCTGAACACGGCAAGGCATGATGCCCTGAAGCATCGCTCACTCCCCGTCGTCGGGGACGCGAAACTCGGGATTCGCGCGCTGATCGAAGCGATCGGCGACTACGCGGCACCTGCTGCCTGGTCGGATCAGGCCAAGTCGGAACGTGCCGCATGGGATGAATACGTCAGCGCCAATGTCGGGACGGGAAACCGCCCGAATTCCTATGCACAGGCGATCGGGGTCGTTAACGGGCTTTGCAGGAAACGCGACCGGATCGTTACGGCGGCAGGCGGCCTCCCGTCGGAAGTAGCCGCGAACTGGCGCACCCTCGACGCGGGAACGGTCGACATCGAGTTCGGTTATTCATGCATGGGCTACGAAATATCGGGTGGGTGGGGTGCCCGCATCGCCCAGTCCGAGGTTGAACCCGACGCCGACACCATCGTTTTTGTCGGTGACGGTTCGTACCTGATGATGAACTCGGACATCTATTCTTCCGTCCTCTCCGGCAAGAAACTGATTCTCCTGGTTCTCGACAACGGCGGTTTTGCGGTCATCAACAAGCTTCAGAACAACACCGGCAACGAATCCTTCAACAACCTCATCGCCGATTGCAGACTCGGTGTCGACCCCTTCACTGTCGACTTCGAGATGCATGCCAGGTCCATGGGAGCCGACGGTGAAACGGTCGAACGCGCTTCGGACCTTGGAGCGGCCCTTGAACGTGCCAGAAGTGCCGACCGAACCTACGTGATCGTCATGAAAGTGGACCCCTACGAAGGATGGACGGCCGAGGGTCACGCCTGGTGGGAGCTCGGAACGCCGGAAGTGAGTGAAAGCGAACGGGTTCGTCAGGCGCATGCAGACATCGAAGCCGTCCGGGTCAGGCAACGGCCCGGGGTGTGAGATGACGGAGGAAAGCGGACGATCTGATTTCCTGGCTTTCTTCCGCCCGCTCCCGGGAACCGGTTGCGAACCGTTGACGGAGATTTTGCCTCCGGGGCTACCATGAGCCCTTTCGCCAAACTTTCGCGTGACCGGTTCCTGGTCGTCGGTCGGGGCGGCATGGACATTTATCCCGACCCGCCTGGCGTCCGGACCGAGGACGCGGTCCGTTTTTTCGCCGCCCTTGGCGGTTCGGCTGCCAACATCGCCGTCGCCGTGACCCGGCTCGGAGGCAGCGCCTCGCTGGTGTCTCCGGTCTCCGATGACGCTGTTGGCAGGTATGTCGTCAACCAGCTCGATCGCTACGGAGTCGATCGGCGACATGTGACCTTCGTGGGCGGACAGGTCCGAACATCGCTCGCCGTGGTCGAAAGCAGGATTGAAGACCACCAATCCGTGATCTACCGCAACGGTGCGGCCGACTTCGAATTGACCGTCGCGGATGTCGAGAATCTCGACTACCGTGATTACGGCGCCCTGATCACGACAGGAACGGTCTTTGCTTCGGAACCGTCGCGAAGCGCCGGGTTTTGCGCGCTTGAACGCGCAAGGTCCGCCGGCCTGCCGCTGGTTTTCGACATCGACCACCGGCCATATTCCTGGCCTTCGGCCGAGATTGCATGCGAAATCTACTCGCGCGTCGGCCGCTCATGCGATTTCGTCGTCGGCAACGACGACGAGTTCGGGTTCATGGCCGGGGACTATTCGCGCGGCCTCGACATGGCCCGCGAACTTGGCCGCAACACCTCCGGAGCGATCGTCTACAAGATGGGCGAGCGCGGCGCGATCACTCTTGCCGGGGACCGCGAGATTCGCACCGGAATCTACCCGGTGACGGCGCTCAAGCCAACGGGCGCGGGAGACGCATTCATGGGCGGGTTCATGTCATCGCTCGCCAACGGGCGCGATCTCGAGGCTGCCGTCCTTCGGGGCTCGGCCTGCGCCGCAATCGTCGTCTCCAAGGTGGCTTGTGCGCCGGCCATGCCCGACATGGCAACGCTCGAAGAATTCCTGTCCGCGCATGACGGGCCCGTTCAATTGTAACCATCGCCCGGCGGCCATTGGAACACCCTCATGCACATTCCTCCCCATGACAACCGAAACGAACCGATCGTGTCCGCTGACAACGATTGTGTTCCCCTCACCTACTTCAACATCGTCAAGTTGCGCGAGGGCGAGGGTTTCGAATACAGCGTCCCGGGATACGAGACCTGCATTGTTCCCGCGACCGGGACCATCGACGTCTCGGTCGGGAACTTCTCGTTCCATCGGCTCGGGAACCGCACCCGGGATGTTTGGGACGGAGAGCCGGAGGGCGTGTACGCGCCAACGGGCGCCAGTGTCATCCTGACCTGCAGATCGAAACAGACCGAGGTGTTCGTCGCGGGTGCGCGCTGCGACGAGGTGTTTGAACCTTTTGACGTTCGCAGCGATCAACTCGATGTCGTCCAGTACGGCTCCGACGAAACCAAGACCCACCGGAAGATCAAGCACATACTCGGGCAAAATCAGGCTGGGCGCGTCGGACGCCTGCTGGTTTCCGAGTTGTTTACCGTCGGCAAGGGCGGATGGTCGGGTTTCCCGTCGCACAAGCATGACACGGACCGATTGCCGGTCGAGACCCGGCACGACGAGACATACAATTTCCGCTTTCGACCCCGTTACGGCTCCGGACTGCAAATGCTGCAGAGAGAAGACAACCTGCCCGGCGACGCCTACCACATCGTCGACGGTTCGACGATATGCCTGGACAGAGGGTATCACCCCTGCGTGGCATTGCCAGGTTACGAGATGTATTATTTCACCATCCTTGGCGGGCTCAGCCAGCGCGGGCTTGTCCAGTATTTTCAGCCGACCCATTCGGAACAGCTGAAGACGATTCCCGGAATCCTGGACATGGTCGCGAAATTCAAATGAGCCTCGCGACGCTTGCGGATGTCCTCCAGCCTGCGCTCCGGAACCGGTACGCGGTCGCGGGCCTCGTGGTTCTCGGTTGGGAAGACGCACGCGCCTACGTGGAAGCGGCGGAAGCGGAACGGGCACCGGTCATCCTCCAGGCCGGGCCGGGATGCAGGGCCCACACTCCGTTGCCTGTTCTCGCGGCGATGTTCCGCACGCTGGCGGCCGATGCGTCCGTGCCGGTCGTCGCGCACCTGGACCACGGGTACACCCGGGATGAATGTGTCGAGGCGATCGACTCCGGGTTTACGTCCGTCATGTATGACGGATCGAGAAAACCGCTGCCACAGAACATCGATGAAACTGCCGAAATCGTCGAAATCGCCCGGCGGGCCGGCGTGTCTTCCGAAGGTGAGATCGGATTCGTCGGATATGCCTCGGGCGAAGCTTCCACCTCGACGGACCCGGACGAGGCCCGGCAGTTCGCGATGGAAACCGGCGTCGACGCCATGGCGGTTTCGGTCGGCAACGTCCACCTGAAGGAAACGCGCGATGCGAGAATTGATCTCGTCGCCTTGCAGAAGATCGAGAACGTGACGACGATACCCCTGGTCATCCATGGTGCTTCAGGGATCCCAACTGCCCGCAGGAGCGAGCTGGCCCGGACAACCGCGGTCTGCAAGTTCAACATCGGGACGGAACTTCGCAAGACATTCGGGGCAGCCCTGCGGCAGGCGGTTGACAGGGACCGAAACCGGTTTGACAGGAACGCAATACTCTCGGAAACAATCGTACCGGTTCGTGACGCAGCCCAGGCTGCCATCCGCGCGATTTCGGCGACTCATACATCAAGCCCCGGCCATTCCTGATCGCAACTTCGGTCGTCTTTTTTTCTGTCGGTTGCGCCAAAAGGCACGGGAGTCATTTGATCATGCCACAAGATTTCCAGGATGCGTGGAAAGACGCACCAGATGGTGGCGCGGGTGTTCATGGCGGATCAAATGCGTTGGAAGGGCCCGGTAGCCGGTCGAATCTCTGGGCCCCAACTTCACAGCCTTTGGACCAGAGCAAATCGTCGGAAAACAATTTCCGGATTTGCGGGGTCTTCAGCAACGATCTTGACGAGTTGATGGTTTAGTCAAGAGAAACATTCCCGGCTGAAGCAGTATAAACTGTCGTGCAAATTGTGTGCCAATGGTCAGTGTCCGATCTGTAGACGACTTGACCGGACGAATTTGGCGTCAGTTCCCAATGACCAAACCGACAAAAGAACATAGCGAACTTGACCTTGAATTGACTTTGACTCAAAGCACAAATTCGACCACAATCGGCACCTTTTCCAGATGGAGGGCCCCAATGTCCAATCAGGATCAGTTGCTACGCGGCGGTTTCGTCGCCGTGTTTCTGACCGTACCGACATTGGCGTTTGCTTTGGAGCCCTTGCAGCGATGGATACTCGAAACCGGATTCGAACCTGATCCAAGGTACGCGGAAGTGGCGGCGGGCGGACAGCCCCAAGGCGAATGCGGGTACCTGCCGTCCCGGCCGCAGCTTGTCGTCGATTACAGGAGCGGCGACTACGCCTTGGGAATTGGCACCGAAGGCTTTGGCCTGGACACCACGCTGCAGGTTACAACGCCATCCGGCGATGTCCTCTGCGACGATGACAGCGGCGAGAACGACGGTGACGCATTGATCACGCTGGATGATCCGGAAAGTGGTCGCTATGAAATTCGGGTCGGGACCTACTCATCCGACGAGATCGGGACAAGCGCCGATGTGTTCGTCACGGAGATTGATGCCGGAACCATTGGAACGGGTTTCTTCGTCACGGACAATCACATCGTCACGAACTGGCATGTCATCGATGGAGCCACCGGCCCGGTGACCGGACGTGCCCTCGGGCAGCCGGAATTCGAGGCCGAGGTCGTGGTGTATGACGAAGAGGACGATATCGCGCTGCTTTTCACCGACGACAGGCCCGAGAGCTTGGGCACGGTTGAATTTCGCGCGTATCCACTGGCCTCCATCGGCGAAACCGTCTTTGCTTTCGGATTTCCGACGGATGGCGGCAACTTTACCCGTGGCGAAATCTCGGCACTGACCGGCGACGATGGCGACCTTGCGGAATTCCAGTTCACGGCGCCGATCCAGCCGGGCAACTCCGGGTCGCCATTGTTCGACGACGAGGGACGCGTCGTAGGTATGGTAACCTCATTTCAGGACGGTGGACAATTGGCCAATTTTGCGTTGCGCGGAACCTTGATCAGAGTCTTCCTTGACAGCAACAACGTGGGGTACAGGCTTTCGGATTCCGGCGACGGTCAGCCCGATGGAGGGATCGAAGCCATGGCACGAAGTGCCGTGGTATTGTTGGATGTCGCCACCCGATGAGCGATTTCGGGTGATTACACATGATCTTGGTCGGTTCCATGCCGTGACGCGAAACGAACTGATCGGAGGCCGACCTGGACGGACTTGCGCCGTGGCGGCTTGTTCTTCCTCGCTATCGTCGACGCAGCGATCCGCAAGTTGAAACTGGAACCTGGCTGACTGGCTGGCACCCGGGTTGACTCCCGACTCCGGAAGCACAAGTGTTTCACTTCAGCGTCTGCAGAGATTACGATGGACACTGAAAATTTCGTGCAAAGTGCTCCCAAATTTCCCGGAAATCCGGGGCGGCTAACGGGAACGTTCGGCGCATGAAGGAGCCGGTGGACGTGTGAGCGACTACGTCAAACCCAAGCGATGGGCGTCGAAGGCGAACAAGCTCTTTTCGCACCAGGTCGGATTCACCGCGCCGCCGCACGACTTCGACGCGGCCCCGTCGGACTTCCTGCGTATCGCGCCGGAGTCTATCGGCGTACATGGCCGGATGCTGCACGTACCGGGGTACGCTCACGAACTCAGCCAGCGCTCGGACAACTTCCACTTGCTGGAGGAGTTTGTCGAATGCATGGCAAACAACGGCGCCGATGTCTGCGGCCAGGTCGGAACCAACTGGGTCCATGCTTCGGGGACAACGCCAGACGAGATCCGCGCGATCTGCGAGCGAATCAGCGAGACCTACGAGACCCCGTTCCACATGGCGGGCTACTGCCTGGTCGAGGGGCTGCGAGAGCTTGGCGCCGAGAAGATCGCCATCAATTCGGTCTATTACTGGCCCGACTGGCGCGACGGCATTGCCCGCTTCCTCAGGCAGGCCGGTTTCGATCTCCTCTATTGCGGAAATTTCGTCGATCTCGATCTCTACGCGAACCAGGAGGACGTCAATGCGCAGACCTGGATCTTTCCGGGCGAAATCGCCACGACGTCGATGGAGCGAATCGCCGAACGCGCGCCGGATGCTGACGTCTACATTGTCAACGGCATGCCCAACTTCCGAGATGCGAACGGGGTACCCCGGCGGATGATCTCGCTGGAGAGCGAACTCGAAGAACTGGTCGGCAAGCCGATCGTCGCGTCCGACTCGGCGCTCTACTGGCGGATCTTCAAGACCCTCGGAGTCGCGCCAACGACCTCCCAGGGTCGCCTCCTTTCCACGCTTTCTTGAGCGAGCCGTCCGCATGCACAAGATTCTCGCGCTCTGGGCCGTGCCCCGCTCGACCTCCACTGCCTTTGAATGGATGATGCGCATGCGGGCCGACATGACGTGCTTCCACGAGCCCTTCGGCGAAGCCTGGTACCAGGGCGAAAATCCGCTCTGGCCACGCGTCCGGCCGGACAGCGTGCGCACGCCCGGCCTCACCATCGAGAGCGTTTGGGAGAAGCTGAAGGCCGCGGCGAGAGCGGGGCCCGTCTTCTCCAAGGACTTCCCGCACTACATCGACCACATGTATACGGGGGAATTTCTCGGCCACTTCACCCATTCCTTCCTTGTCCGTGACCCGGCGAAGACCATCACCTCGATGTTCACGCACTGGCCGGACTTCCATCTGAAGGAGACCGGTTTCATCGAACAACGCCGCCTCTTTGACCGGCTTAGCGACAAATTCGGCGAAACACCGCCCGTCCTGGACAGCGACGACCTGCTCGAGGATCCCGGGCGCATGGTCAAGGCGTGGTGCGACGCCGTCGGCATTCCATTCATTCGGGAGGCGTTGCGGTGGGAACCGGGGGAACGGGACGAAGTGAGCTGGTGGGATGGCGGGTCATTCCACGAAAACCTGCGCAATTCGGACGGCCTCAAGCCCCAACCGCGCACCCACATGGACATCTCCAAGGCGCCGGATCGGGTGAGGGAGATTTACGAGATTGTTCTGCCTCACTATGAGCACCTTAGTGCTCATCGATTGACGGTGCCCGCCGCGAAGCCGGCGCAACGCGTCAAGCTTCCTTGAGTCCTGATCCAGGGCCTCGAAATGCGCCTCCTCGGCAGTCCTGAGGATGTCCGGGCTTATGCGACAGCGTTGCCGGGCGTGCATGCGGTCCGATGTCGTGTTGCAGGGTACACCGGGACCGCGGTCCCCGGGTTCCGCCCCCTCCGCTCGAAACCGCGGTCAATCGCGCGATGGGCGCATGCTGGCGTATCGGTCGATTTTGTGTGCAATCGACGTGCTTTCCTGCCGGGTGGCGGGGCGTGCATGAAGCTCAACCTTGCCCCGTCTTTCGCCTCAAACTAAACACCGTTTCCGAAACGAGTTTCCACGGGTACGTCCGAACATGCAGCCACCGCGAAAAGTCGTCCTCGCCTACTCGGGAGGACTCGATACATCAATTATCGTGAAATGGTTGATGGTGACCTACGATTGCGAGGTTGTCACCTTCACCGCTGACCTCGGCCAGGGCGAAGAACTGGAACCGGCGCGCCGCAAGGCGCAGTTGCTGGGCGTGCATCCCGACAACATCCACATCGAGGACCTCCGCGAGACTTTCGTCAGGAACTTCGTGTTTCCGATGTTTCGCGCCAACGCGCTTTACGAAGGTCAGTACCTTTTGGGCACATCGATCGCACGGCCCCTGATCGCCCAGCGACTGATCGAAATCGCTCGGGAAACGGGGGCAGATGCCATTGCACACGGGGCCACCGGCAAAGGGAACGATCAGGTCCGGTTCGAACTTTCGGCCTTAGCGCTTGACCCCGATATTCGCATCATTGCGCCCTGGCGGGAATGGGAACTGGAGAGCCGGTCTCGGCTCATGGAATTCGCCCGGAAACACCAGATTCCGATCGCACGCGACCGGCAAGGCGAGGCGCCGTTCTCGGTCGACGCCAACCTTCTTCACACCTCTTCCGAAGGCAAGATCCTGGAAGACCCGGCAAAGGAGGCGCCCGCCCATGTCTACCAGCGGACGACGGATCCCGAACGGGCACCGGACACTCCGGAGTTCGTCGAGATCACGTTCCAAGGCGGCGACCCGGTCGCGGTTGACGGTGTCGACCTGTCGCCCGCGCGCCTGTTATCGGCCCTGAACGATCTCGGAGGGCGGCACGGCGTCGGACGACTGGACCTCGTGGAAGACCGCTACGTCGGAATGAAATCGCGGGGGATTTACGAAACACCCGGGGGAACGATCCTGCTCGATGCCCACCGTGGCATCGAGTCGATCACTCTCGACCGGGGTGCGCGCCACCTCAAGGACGAACTCATGCCCCGGTACGCGGAGCTGATCTACAATGGCTACTGGTTTTCCCCCGAGCGATCGATGTTGCAGGCCATGATCGACGAGTCGCAGACACATGTCACCGGAACGGTTCGCCTGAAACTGTTCAAGGGTTCGGTAACGACGGTCGGGCGCTGGTCGGGCCATTCTCTCTATTCCGAGAAACACGTGACCTTTGAGGAAGATCATGGCGCCTACAACCAGAGCGACGCTGCCGGTTTCATCCGGTTGAACGCGCTCCGGCTTCGCCTGCTTGCCGCGAGAAATCTCCGGACGAAACACGATCCCGGCAAGGAGTGAGCGCATGTGCCTCACGTTTCCGGCGCCAGTGTTCCGGGCAAGCGGCATCGGCAATGAGCTTGATCCGAAGCCGGAGAAGATCCTTCACGAATGCAAATGCGGTCACTCGCGCATCCCCGCGTCATTTCTGGAAAATTCATCGCTCCCGGTCCCGGCATCGCCGCTCTTCGATGCCGCGAAAGGACTTGGCGCGCCCGTCACCAAGGACAAGGCTCCCGATCTCTGCCTGATGCGCCCTCATGGCTGCCACCACGGGGATGTGACTCTTGCTATGCCAGCGGAAAACCGCGCACAACGCCAGGAAACCGCCATGGCAGAACCTTGTGGAACCGCGGGTGCAAGATCGTCTGACATTCGCAATTCGGCATTGTATCGATGCCCTCGACGGTTCACCCACGCAGCACGAAACGGTTACCTCACGATCAATGACAGGAAGGTCAATGGCCCCGAAACGCAATCAACGCGATATTGTTCGCCTCAACATCACGCTTCAGTACGTGGAACCCAGGGTCGCAAGGCGGATGGATGTCCATTCGGACACGTATCTCCATGATCTCCACTTGTACCTACAGGCCGCAATGGGATGGGATAATGACCATGTCTGGGGGTTCGATGCGCGCCGGTATGGACAAAGGGCCCACTGGGGTCCCGAGGAATTCGACGACGAACTCGACACCACCCTTCTCGACGTCATCGCTTTCCTGAAGTCGAAGGATTCATTGAACAACTCCCTTGTCTTGTTGTGACAGGATGGGTTCGGAGAGGCAAGCGAGGCCGGTATCGTCGTTGTCGGCGGGACTGTCGGACATTTCCCTGTACATGGTGAAG
>JAPOVX010000374.1:14628-26495 GCA_026707935.1 Paracoccaceae bacterium | reverse complement strand
ACCCGCCGGTTTCCCCGGCCGTTCTCGGACACGCAGCAAAGCCAGCGTAGCAAATGCGAATCGCAATCATCAACCAAATTGGGCTACACCCAGCAGGAGGCCTACGGTTGCATGGAAGCAACGCTCACCATCATTCTGATCTTCGCGGTCTGCTCCGGCCTCTACATGGCCTGGGCAATCGGTGCCAACGACGTTGCGAACTCGATGGGGACGTCGATCGGATCGGGGGCGATTACCGTGGGCGGTGCCATCCTGATCGCCGGATTGTTCGAATTCCTTGGAGCATTTCTAGCCGGTGGCGAAGTCACCGCGACGATCCGCAAGGGAATCGTCGATGCGGAGTCTCTCGGGCATGATCCCGACCTGCTGGTCATCGGCATGTTGTCGGCGCTCTTGGCGGCTGCATTCTGGCTAACCGTTGCGTGCAGATTCGGCTGGCCCGTATCGACGACGCATTCGATCGTTGGAGCCATTATCGGTTTCGCGGTCGTTGGGATCGGATTCGAGGCTGTGCATTGGTGGGGCGTCGCGACAATTGCCGGGAGTTGGATCGTCACACCCGTCCTGGCCGGGGTGATTTCGTATTTCCTGGTACTGAGCGTGCAATGGCTGATCTTCGACAGTGACAATCCAGCTGAAAGCGCGCGGCGGTATGTCCCTGTGTACATTTTCGCTGCGGTTTTCGTGACCTCAATCGTGACGTTCGTCAAAGGCCTGAAGCACGTCGGCATGGACTTGAGCATGCCGGTGGCAGTCCTCTATTCGGTGCTTCTGGCCGGCGCCGTCGCGGCGACAGGTCGCTTGGCCATCGAGCGCGCGAGTTTCCGGAGCCTCGAGTCACCCACGGGCGGACAATCGCGGTTTACCGACGTTGAAAGGGTGTTTGGCATCCTCATGATCGTCACGGCGTCAGGCATGGCGTTTGCCCACGGTTCCAACGATGTCGCCAATGCCATCGGTCCCGTAGCCGCAATCATCAGCGTGGTGACGACTGGCGAGGTCGCTGACACGTCTTCGGTTCCAACCTGGATTCTGCTGGTAGGCGCTTTAGGCATAGTTGTTGGTTTGGCGACGTTCGGGTACCGGGTCATCGCGACGATAGGGAGGAAAATAACCGAACTGACGCCGAGCCGCGGATTTGCCGCCGAGTTCGCCGCCGCCTCGACAGTCGTCGTGGCAAGCGGAACGGGTCTGCCGGTTTCGACGACCCAGACGCTTGTGGGTGCTGTCATGGGCGTCGGTCTTGCCCGTGGTACGGGTGCATTGGACTTTGCCGTCGTGCGCACAATTCTCGTGTCCTGGGTCGTGACGCTTCCTGTCGGGGCAGGACTTGCGGTCGTGTTTTTCTTCCTTTTGAAAACGATCTTTTCTCGGGGAATCGGATTGTGAGACTCGCCGAAGAAATCCTGCTCTTGGACCGTGCTGACGACGGCATGCTGTCTCGGGCGCCAAAATGGTTGATCCGGTACGCTCTTGGCGGGGCGGTTTTGATGGACCTCGCACTTGAGAACCGCATCGATACCGACGCCGACCGGCTGTTTCTCATCGACTCGGCGCCGGTCGGGGACGCCTTGCTCGATCGAGTGCTTGCCGAGATCGCCGGGGCCAGCGAATCCCATGATGCCCTTTACTGGGTTGAACATGCCACCCGCCATGCCGATGAGATCAGGGAATCGGCATTGCTGCGGTTGGTCGACAACGGCATCCTGGCCGTGCACGATGAGCGCTACCTGAGGATATTCGGGACGCGGCGCTACATGCTCGTCCGCCAGGAAACGGAACGCGAGCTGACCGGACGGATCAAGGCAGTATTGCTGAGCCCGGCAATTCCGGACCCGAAAGATGTCGTCATTGTCACGCTCGCCGACGGCTGCGGCCTTTTGGGCGAAGTGTTGTCGGCAGACGAATTGGAACAGGCTGTGCCGCGAATCGAATTGCTGCGCAAAATGGATCTGATCGGGCGTGCTTTCCTTGACGCCCTGGAATTGGTCGTCCAGCCTGCGGCGAGTAAGCTTGATCGAAGGCAATCTGGTGCACCCCTCGCCGACACGCCAGGTGAAACGTGATCAAGACACCGGCTCTTCCCCGGGCGGTAAACTGGAGCAAGGCGATGACGACGCTCGCCCGGCTGCCTGGGCGCACAATTCACGCGCGAGAACTTCGACCGGCTGCACGCTGCCAAAGACGACAGCCCGGCCAGGAGGCCGGCGCGTGATAGGAGAGCGTGTATCATTGCCGTTCGCGCAGCACTCTTTGCCCGCCATTCGTCCGGCCAGCAGCGGGTGGCCTCCAACGAGAACCAGTTCCGGATCGACCGCGTGCGCGCCGCGTGCGAAGACTGGACGATTGCCCGCGCGTACGAGGACTTCGCCGTCCCGGGCGGCAGAGTGATCCAACGCTTCGGCGTGCAGGCACCGCACGAGGACTCGCGGCGGGGCTTGATCGAGTCCGTGGTCGCGGAAACGCGCGACCGGGTTAGCCTCTTCCAGGCGGACGTTCGAGCCTGGGAAAGCACCTTCACTTCGCGGGGATTCTCATCGTCACGCTCGCCGAGGGCAAAGCCAACGAGCTTCACATCGGTCTGAAGGAAACGATGAATGCGCTGTTCTTGAAGAACCATTCCGCGAAGACGTACCGGGGCATCCAGGGGCGCGTTGAGGAGGGCAAGGCGGGCGGAGCTACAGACATGCCGAAGTCTGACCGCTTGTCCTTTCGCGACAGCTCTGCGCTTCGCCAAGGGACAGACCGCAGTGGATTTGTGCGAAGTGCAGCTCTGTCCGCCGCGAGAATTCCTGTAGGGCCGCCCGGGCAACGCCAGACGTGGTCACGTGCGGTATGTTTGGTCGGGACGAGGTTTCGTGAGCGGCGACGCGGGCAACGAAGTCAACACAAGCTACACGTTATCCACTTCGGGGCGCGGTTGATCGGACCAGTGACCGGTGGGATCGGTTCCCCTGACGATCACGCCTTCCCTGTTCCAGTCGAGTTCGGCGCGGACCGAGGCGGCGCAGTACCTGAGCGTCAGGCCGCAACGGCGGCGGTCCGACGTGTTGAGGCCCGAGCCGTGCAGCAGCAGATCGCTGTGGAGAGAGATCTCCCCCGCCTTGAGTTCGTTATCCACCTCGGTGCCGTATGTCCCGATTTCATCCACGGTCTGATTGAGCACGCTGTTCTCGGCCTCTTCGCTCATGCGGTAGGTCAGGTGCCCGTAATGGTGCGACCCCGCCACGAAACGCATGCAGGCATTGCCCTTGTCGGCGTCGTCAATGGCCAGCCAGGCGGAGACAGACTTGGACGGGGACAGTGGCCAGAAACTGGCGTCCTGGTGCCAGTTGACGATCTTGCCGTCCCCGGGCAGCTTGCAGAAGAAGTGCGCACCCCAGCCCACGACGTCGTCGCCGAGCAGGTCTCCGATATAGGCGACGATTCGCGGTTCGTTGATGATATCGTGGACCATGCCCGATTTCAGATGGGCGGATATGATGGAATAGTTGTGGTCGCCCCGCGCCATGACTTTGTCGATCATGGCGTCGAACTCACGGCGTATGGCGACGATTTCCGCGTCCGTGTAGATCCGGAACGGTTTCAGGAAACCCTGATCGTTGAAGGTTTCGATCTGCTTTTTCGTCAGTACGGCAGGATTCTGGTTGCGAACGGGATGGTACCGCAAGTCGCGGGACATGCGGATCAAGTCGTCCGGTGTCGGCATCTGCCGGAAACGGGTGTCTTGCAGGGTGGTTTGAGCCATGGGAGAGCCTCTCTTCTTGGCCTTTGGTCTCGTGGCGAACTTGACACTGGCCGCGCGCTTTCAGCACGGCATTCTTCCCGTTGGTAATAGTCAGCTTCACCGGAAATTCAATGATTCCCAAAACTGCTCTTCGGAATTGAAAATACCGGCATGTGCAAAATCCTACGGCATCTGACGGAAGTTCCTGCGACATGTGACGGGGCATTCCTGTCACATCTGAAGGGGGATTCCTGCGACTCGTGACGGTTTTGTCCAGGTTGCGGGCGGTTCCCGACATGGGTTGCACCGTAGCGGCATCCACGCGGGAGATGCCCTCGCGATTTCTCTCTCGACACGGTCTCATCATCGATCCATCGATTGGAATGAGAAGGCCAGGGCCGATGAGGGGGATCGACATGATCAACGTCAAAACCAGCTCGTGTCAAGCGAGACATGAAGTGTCGGCCGATCCAAACATTGGCAGAAGGGATTTTTCGCGATATTTCAGTGCCGTGGCCGGGACATTAGGGAAAGCGTTCGAAGTCGTCGCCGGCGCTTCTCGGCGAACCGCCTGCGCCACTTGCCGACGGTGTGCTCGTGCACCCCGGTCCGCCCGGCGATCTCCCTGCCTTGAAGTCCCTCGACGCAGAGCAGGATGATCTTGCAGCGGAGGGACTACGACCTCGGCACCTTGTGGCTTCGCACATGCGCCCCGAGGAATCCGCGCTCCTCGTCGCTCGGCACCACTTTCACCGCCTTGCCTCCCATTGAACCGTCCCTGTTGGTGTCATCCGCCGTTTCGACGGCAACCATTGTAACGGAAGACTCGTGTTTTGGCCGATTCTTCCGTACCATTTGGAAGCCCTGATCTTCGGGACCACCTGAAAAAATCGAATTCACGGGAATGTTCACGCCTACGGGAACTGTCCTCATGAAGCGAGAAATATGCAAACCACTAGCCAAAATTGTTGCAACCTTTGCAGTGGCTGTTTCCTCTCCCTTGTTTTCTTCCGCCCCGGGTTCCGCCGACACCCGATGTTCTCCAAGCTTTTATTATGTCGGAGGCTTCGGAGGGAGCATGCGGTCAAACGCCTTTCAGAAAAGTCTTGTTCTTCCGGCATTCGAAGGAAAGAAGGAGCTGGCTGCGTCCGGTATAGATATTACGTTTTTCAGTCACTTGCAGCGCATTGGCAGTGATGGTTTCTGTGAACGGGCCATGTGGGGATCGTTTGCGGCGACTGCCACATGTGGGGGCATTCTGGCATTCGTTTTTCCGCCGGCTGTGCCGGCCTGTTTGGCCTTTGCAGCAGGAGGCGGGGGAACCTGCATTTACTTGGACGAACAAGACGACCTGGAAGAAGAAATTTCGAACGACCTCGAGAAAGACGATAACCCGATCGTCTTGATTGGCTACAGTTGGGGCGGAGACACTGCTGCAGCCCTTGTGGACAAATTTGGCCGCTCGGTAAGCGGGAATTCGGGTTTTCCGTCGAAGCGTTTCATTCTCGTTACACTGGATCCCGTTAGTTTGGGAGGCCCCTCTTCGAGGCAGGAGCAAGGTTTCGCGAACACTTCATGGATCAATGTCTATTCAACCGCAAAAAAGGGCAGGTGCAATACACTTGCAAGAATTGGCAAAAGGTGGGGACGGGCATCGAACGCAGATGTCAACATTGATGTTAATGAATTCTGGAGTTCATATCGATCTTCGGAAAATGCCCTTCTACCGGAATTCGGTCACTGCGAGACGGGAGCGATGTATAACGTGGCACAGGATCGAATTGAGGAAAAACTACAGGATTACTGTGGGCCGGGTTTTCAGCTTCCCAAGTGTCACATCGTCAATGGCAAATGTGTATTCGATTGATCGTCCTGTCGGTTGGATTCAATCATTCAATGCACTTGTCGATGTCGTGTTTTTCTGTCTCTTGACAAAAGTGACCGCAAATCCAGGCAGTCGAAGCAATCGGACTCGAGCACTGCCTGACCGCGACCATCCTGATCGACACCTCCTGCCGACGCGAAACAATTGCCGCCGGATTTCATCTTCGCGCCTGCCGTCCGTTCGGCGCCGAAGGCCCATCGGCCCTGCACGGATCCGCGCTGACCGCGCGAGATGCTTTGGAATGACCCAAATGTCCGAAATCCATTCCACTTGGTGGCAAGGTCAATTCCGCACGCGCCATTGCCCATCACACCAGGCACGGTCATGGACCGATGCCGTTGTCGGCGAGGAAACCGCTGAACAGGGCGAAGCACCGTTCCGGCTCCTCAAGCTGCAGGAGGTGACTGGTATCGGGCATGACAGCGTAATCGATGCCGAATGTCTCGCAGAACAGCTTGCAACATGCCGCAGTCTTCCACGCATCCTCGGGTTCGGGGTCCGAGCCGACAATCATGAGCGGGCGCGCATGCGGTCCGGGTTTCCGCCAGATCGGCAGCTCGGCGGCCTCGGTGTAGAGATTGGCCTCGATCTGGCCCGGACAGCAGAGCTGCCAATCTCCGCGTTCGGGATCGAAGCGCAGAATCGAGTGTGCATTGAGTTCCGCCACCCCTTTCCGCAGGCGCCGGAACCGGTTCAGGTAGCGAAAGACATCGGCCAGCTCCTCGGGATTCCGGTACCTGTTCTGGCGGGCCCGCGCAGAGTCGCGCAGCATCTCAGCCGCGGTCATGAACGAGCCCCGCAATTGGCTTCCTTCCGGTGGAACCACCGGCGGGTCGAACAGTAACAGTGCGTCCCAGTGCCAGGTACCGTCACGAGTTGCGAGCAGGGCCGTGATCGCGGACATCGAATGGAAAACTCCGATCGTGATTTTCTTGCCCCATTCTGCCGAAATTGCTCCATGCACCTCCGCGTAGTCGCGCACGAAGCGGGAATAGTTGTGTGACTCGGACGCGTGGAACGGATTGCGCCCGCAATTGCGAAAGTCGAAGAGGGTGAGGTCGAAACGCTCCAACATCAGCCGCCAGAACGGGAAGTAGGAATCACTTGCAAAGCCGTTTCCGTGGCTAAGGACGACACGCGGCCCGGCCGGGTTGCCGTGACGCACGACGCGTATCGGTGCTCCGTCGTCCATCGTGAGATCGAGGGATGCGCCGGGCTCGGGCAGGTCGAACCCGATCGATTCCCGCCGAAGCTCGAGGTCGGAACGTGACTGATCAGCAGCGAAATCGATCATCCTGAACGACAACAAAACCTTTGGTTCGTATCCAATCGACGGCAAGTGAAGGTGACATTTCCCGACCTGTAGCTGCGCTCTCAACCGACGCAGATGACGAGTCAGGAATTGCAGCTACCCGTATCCTCCCTTTCCGCTTCTGGCTCATTTTGCCTGATTAACCATGTGTGTCCATCGCTCGGTCGTTCGCTCGATGCGCCCGCACATCGTGCCGCGGCATATCCGCCGCACGACGTCATGCCGCGCCAATCACCCTGTGCCCGGCATGCAGCCGGAATGTCCAACATGAGGAAATCCTGCGGTTTACAGGTGGATTCCTCGTGAAATCAGGGCCGATTGTCAAACGGGCGCAAAACATTACATGAATACAAAGTCCCAATAATCACCGGCGCAATGCCTAAATCACTCCCATCACGCAGATCGGTGGCCAGAAGGCCGCGTGGTTTGGCATGGACCTTCAAATTCCCGTTCAAGTCCGGTCGGAATCGCGTTCATTTCCGTCGGAATCTGTGCGGCATTGTCAAGTCCAGTTCAAAACGGACCCAGGATTCGCGTTCAAAATTGACCCACCTGCCGGCCTTCTCCTTTCCAGGAGAATCTTTTCTGCCGGGCAATCCTGCAGCGCGACAACCAGGAAGAGAGTCACGGGTTTGGGGGAGGATCCGGCGGGAATGGGAGTATTTCTCAATGCCTTCCGGACCAGCGCAAGGATGGCGCCGATGCGACTGGTGCTCGCGGGCACCCCCGACGCGAAGGACGTGCTGTCCGCCACCGGTGCCAGCTTTGCCGACCGCATGGGTAGCCTCCCGATCGGTCTCCTGTCTCCGGAGGCAGGGCGTGCGGCGATCGCGGAGCCTTTCGCCGATCACGGGATCGAAGTCGGCGACGGGGTGGTGAAGCGCCTGGCGGCGGCGGCCGACAACTACCCGTGCTATCTGCAGCTGGTTGGAGAGGCCGCATCGACCGAAGCGGCAAACTTCGGCAGGCTGACAGGCGAGGCCGGAGAAGCGGCAATCGCCCGGGCTCGGGTTCGCCGTGACGAGTATCTCTACACGCGCTACGAGGAACTGGCGGCGGCCGGTCACCTGGAATTCGGCGTGGCGGTTGCCGGTGCCGTATGCGCTGGCGAAAACCGGATTCATGAGAACATCGTGGAAGAGATCGCATGGCAGCACTGCGGCGAAGGGTGGAATGCCGCGGTCGACTTCATCTTCCGAAAAGGGTTTCTCTGGCGGACGGAAGGCAAACGGGATTATCAGCACGGCATTCCGAGCCTGATGGACTACACGGTCAAGCGGTACGAATTTGACCGCCCGGCCCCCAAGGGAAGAGGAGCAGAACCCGAACAATCCCCTCGCCGTGCCGGACCCTTTCATGCCACCGTCGCCCCAATTTCATTCTGACCACATCGCCGTAGAGACCGTATTCGAACCTCCTGTGCGCGCCATTTCGTCCCGGATGAAAACCTCATCAGCATGGTACTTCGTGCGTCCTGTGGTTCCTGGCGCGCACGGATTCTCCGGAATCAGCATGAAATCCGAGTGCGGTGACCCATGCGCGCGCCCAGGGAGCACAAAAAAACGCTTAACGTATCATTCCGCCACTTACCGGAATCGACCCCAGAGTGATCATCGGGGTTTTCGCAAATTATGGCAACAAAATACTTGGAATCCGAATAGATTGTTGCTACATTATAGGTATGACGACGGGCCTGGAATATGGATGGGTCGAAGCGATGCGGCGGGTCAATATCGCCAAGAATCGCGGTGTGGATTTCACGGCCATGGAGCGATTCGAATGGGATACTGCAGTGATTGGTTTTGACAACAATCACCCGGAGCCACGATGGATCGCCACGGGTTTCATCGGTGATGTCCTGCATCTCGTCGTTTACACCGGACGCGGAGACAGAATCCGCACTGTCAGCCTGCGAAAGGCGACTCCGAAGGAGATGGGAGACCATGCCCAAACTTAAGCCCGGAACCATCTGGCCGGATCCCGCCAGGGTCGATTTGACCGAAAAGCAAATCGATGACATTGCGGCGACCGAAATGACATTCGATCAGGTCGAAGAGGAGTACGGCGAGGAGATCGCCATTCGAGTTGGAATCGCCAGAGACCCGGACACGCACGAACTGACCACGGACGAACGCCTGCGCATGAGGCCGGCTGCCGAGGTCGCCCCGCATATCGTTGCGCCGTACCGGCGCGGCCGCGGAAAACAGAAGGCGCCGACCAAGAAACACATCGGCATCCGTCTCGATGCCGATCTCGTGGCCCACTTCCGTGACGGCGGCCGCGGTTGGCAGACGCGAATCAACGAGACGCTGCGTCGGGCGGTGTTCGGCGATGGTTGAGGCATGGGACCTATCGGGAAGGATTCCGTGTCGTTGCCGTCACACGGAGGGTTTGACGGAAACCCTGTCACCCTCTGACCGCCGCCTTCAGGCGAACTATTGTCCAGCCCACCTCCGGATTCTCGGCAGCCAGGTCAGCCAGCTGTTCGGGCTTGAACCGCGCGCGGACCAGGTCCCAGGCGATGCGTCTCTTGTGATCTCCGGCTTTCGGGTCGATGCCGGAACGGAGAAGCGGTTGTCCGGATTCCGCGGCTCCTGGGCCGGCACCACCTTCAGCGAGAGCGTGGAGCGCGGTCCAGTTCTGGGGAGCACCAAAACGCTGGGGGGCAATCGACCGTACCGCCGCGCGAGAGTTGCCGCAAGCAATACTGAAGCACCACAATCGAGACGGTGAATCTCGAGAGCTACGTCTCCACAAAACACCGATCCCCAGCTTTTGGTGCACCCCTCCAGGTGGTGTTGGGCGTGGCAGGATGCGGTTTCTCCCACCGGGCGTAGAGCAAGATTGCCGTGAAGCGTAGGCCGTTCTCGGGGATGATCCGGGCAGCGGCAACGGTGCCGAAGGCGCTCACCGCGAATTCGTCCGCTCCCGGCCTCCCGCCTTGCGGGATGTTTCTGAACCCGATGACGTCCGCCTGATTCGACAGTCTGCAGATGCGTGCGCCGCGGTTGTCGTGTTCCCGCTCCCATGAATCCCCGTTCAGGCGCGCCTTCCGGATGAGGGCCACATCGCAACCGGAATCCATCGGTATCTGCATCTGATGGGTGTTGACGCTGCATCCGGAGTAGACGAAGATCGTCTACTCCCAGGACAGCGATCGACGGAGGTAATACTGGGGTATGATCTCGACATGTTGTTAGCCATCCAGGAAGTGTCGATCAAAGGAACCGGGAGAAGGGACGGTTTGAATTGAGCAGTGACACCTTAACGATAAACGGTATCGAATATCATCGGCCTGCGCAGACGGTTGCTGTCGTTGGGATCGACGGCTGTGATCCCAAGTATATCGAACAAGGCTTGGAGGAGGGCATCATTCCGAACATTGAGCGGATGATCAGCCAAGGGTTTTATTGCATCGCCGATAGTGTCGTTCCTGCGTTTACTAACCCCAACAACGTATCGATCATCACTGGCAGCCCTCCGTCAGTCCACGGCATTTCGGCCAATTTCTTCATTGACCCGGAAACCGGCGAAGGCGTTGAGATGACCGATCCGAAATACATTCGGGTGCCGTCCGTCCTTGCGGAGTTTTCCCGCAACGGTGCGAAAGTCTTGTCGATTACGGCAAAGGACAAACTTTGCCGGCTTTTGGGCAAGGGCATCGATATTGCCGGCGGCAGCATTAATTTTTCATCGGAAAAGGCCGATCAATGTACTCTTGCGAAAAACGGGATCGAAAACGTGGTTTCACTGGTCGACATGCCGCTGCCCGATGTCTATTCCGCGGATCTGTCGTTATTTGTTCTGGAAGCGGGCGCAAGAATTCTGGAACATGATCGCCCGGATCTCATATACCTCTTTACCACCGATTTTATTCAACACAAACACGCCCCGGGAACAAGCGTTTCCAACAAATTCCTCAGTCAAGTCGACGGCGCCATCGGACGGTTGATCGATCTGGGAGCCGTCGTGGGCGTTACGGCAGATCATGGAATGAGCGAGCGGATGACACCTGATGGTTCGCCGAATGTGGTCTATCTTCAGGATGAAATCGACAAAGAGTTCGGTGCCGGTGCGTATCGGGTCGTGCTCACCTTCAAGGATCAATATGTGGTCCACTGTTCTCTCATCGGCGGATATACGGGCGTGTATTGCCAGGCGGCGACGTCGACCGAGGCATTGATCAATTTCGTCTTGACGATCCCCGGCATTGAGGCTGCCTACGATAGACGGACGGCATGCGAGATCTTCGACCTGCCACCAGATCGTCAACCCGATGTCGTCGTGATTAGTTCCGGGGATAGGGGAATTGGGTCATCGGAGTCCGAGCACGATTTTTCTGCTTTGCAGGGATTTCCTTTGCGGACCCATGGAGGTGTTTCCGAACAGCCGGTACCGTTTATCATATCTACGCCACTGAACGACGCTTATGTCACTCGGGCCGTATCTGGTCGCGTTCGAAACTGGCACATCTTTGATTATGTCATAAACGGAACCCGTCGATAAGGGGTCGACTCCGGTACCGGGCGAAATGACCAGGCCTTTTGTCATCGCCTTTCGTGGCATTCACGGGTGATTGTCCGCGCAATTGACGCTGGGCGCTGCGAGAATGCACATTTTTCCGGCTTGCCTGTGCCGTTTTACGACATCGAGGACGGTATTCTTGCTGACTCCGAGGTCACGCATGATCCAACGGTAATAATGGGAACCAAATTGTTATGGGAATCCTGCATCCCATGTGTCTGTCATGAAACGCCTTTTCCACTGATCAGGTTCCCATGAAAAACTCCGGCTCAGACATTTGACAGCATCGCCATCGGCGTATCCTTCACGCCCGTGTCCGCAAACGGTGCCTTGGCGTAGGCCCTGAAATGTTGCACGCAACATTTCAGGGCTGACCCCGGGAACTGGCTTGCAAGGTGACTGAGATTCACGGTCCGACA
>JAPOVX010000374.1:0-14618 GCA_026707935.1 Paracoccaceae bacterium | reverse complement strand
GTTTGCCAGACCAACGAGCAGGACCGACAGCGTCGCGAGCCTCGTCTTGCTCAAATCGAAATGCGGTCGTAGAGTGTCAACCAGAGGGGCGATGAGAAATCCGAGCATCGCGAAGATCCTTCGTGCTGAAGACGTTGCAAGAATCCTCAATTCGAATCCTTTTCGCCTCTCTATTCAAGCGCGTCGTATCCTGTGGCGAAAAGCCACATGCGGCGTTATGGCACACCACGTCATTCAAGATCAGGGGATCGCTGGCGTGACCATTCCAACCACGACAATCGGTGCCTACCCTAAACCCGCCGACGCCCCAATTCCAATGTGGAGCAATATGGGCAAGCAAAGGCGCGCGGCGCCGACCCTGGTCTACGATGCCCTGGTGGAGGACCGGTCAGCCGAAACGAAACGTACGCTCGACCGCATGACCATGGATGCGGTTCGCGAGCAAGTGGATTGCGGAATAACCATTCCAACCGATGGCGAAATCCGTCGCGAACATTACGTCTATTATCACTGCAGGCATGTACAAGGAATCGACTTCCGCCACCTTAGTGAACAAACAATGCGCGATGGAAGTTGGGTGGCCAGTGTCCCCACGGTCATATCAAAGCTGGAACCGGGGCCCGCTTTTCTGCCTGCCGACTGGCGTGTTGCACAATCGGCCACAGATCGCGAGGTGAAAATTACAGTGCCGGGTCCGCTGACCATAAGCGACACAATTGCCAACGATTATTATGCCAGCCGGCCAGAACTGGCGCGGGCGCTCGCCGAGGTCCTCAATATAGAGATAAGGCGCTTAGCTGAAGCTGGCTGCACGTGGATTCAGGTCGATGAGCCGTTATTCGCGCGCCAGGTCGATGAGGCGCTTGCATTCGGCGTTGAGTGTCTGGAACGCTGCTTCGCCGGCGTCGGACCGGGCGTCAACCGTGCTGTCCACATCTGCTGCGGATACCCTGCCTGCCTCGACGATCCTCACCCCGCCAAAGCCGACCCGGCGAGCTATTTCGCTTTATCCGGCGCCCTCGACGCGGCGGATGTGGACGCCGTTTCCATCGAAGATGCACATCGGCCCAATGATCTCAAGCTACTGGAGTTGTTCGGCCACACCACGATAATCCTGGGCATGATCGACATCGCCAAGAGCCATGTGGAGTCGGTTGACGCCCTGCGCGCCCGAATGGGTGAAAGCCTTGAACACATCGACGCCGACCGGCTGATTGCAGCGCCCGATTGCGGCCTTGCACTGCTGCCGCGGCGACTGGCCGCCGCCAAGCTGAGAAATTTGGCGACTGCCGCGCAAAGCCTATGAAGGGCCTTTTGCCACGCGTGGCATAGAAGAGCCTGTATCCGGGTTCATGTTGATTCTTGACTCGCCGACACCGTCGCCAAGCGATTTTGCATCGCCAGAATGCCCGACTTCAACCCGGACCAACCGCTTCGCGATCGCTTCCCGGGCCTGGCGATCCTTGAGAACGGGAAACCACGTCTCGAAGACCGGCGTCTGGCGCAGTTAAAACATGTGTAACTTATTCGTTACGTCGCCCGGGTTGCCAACTGCATGTCATCGGGTTGCAAGGCCAGCATCTTCGTCACTGGCGTTCTGAGGATCGCAACCCGGTCCGACCCGCGCAACTCTCATCGCGAAAGGCATGATCCACGGCCCTGGTTACGGAAATTCTGCCGTCACCGTACCTCTTTCGACGACTTCATGCGGCGCGCGCATGATGACGGGCAGGTCCGGGACCGCCGGCAGGCGCGTGGTAGAGGCCCGTACAGCATGAATCTCGACGACAAATGGGCGCGGATCGGTCAAGAGCGCGCGTGCAAGGAGTCGGAACCACATGCGATTTCGGGATAGGGGAAAGCACCGTCTGGCTCCGTTAACGCCGCATGGATCCGTTCACAGAGAAGGCTTGCGAGTGGGGACGTCGCGGGATCAGGACGTACGAATACTGTCCGCGCGACGATCGGACGGCGAGAACCTGCACGAAGGCAACGTTTGAAATGTTTGACATCACGCGAGTTCAACGACTGCGGGTGAACCATGAGGATCCGCCGTTGGCGACTGGAATGATACGCGGGATTCTGGGTGGTTTGCCGCGTGTGTTCCCGAATTGTCGTGCTTGCCGCGGCTCCGCGCCAACGAATCCGAAACTGTTCAAAGGCTCGCGCGGGTAAATTCGGACATGTAGTCGATCAACTGGTCCGAAGCCCGGGCCGCATCATCACTTCGACCCGCCGCGATTGCCCTCGCGACCGCAGCATGAAGATTGGCACATCGCTTCAGGTCGAGGGCTTCGCGGTAGTGCTGGTACCAGAACCTGCGGGCAAGCCCCTGCATGAGCTGCATCGTCTTGGCGGCATACTCGTTCCGGCACGCGGCGACGGTCATCTGGTTGAATTTCAGATCCAGGCGCATGAACGCCACGTCGTCGTCGGCCTCCGCGGCTGCATGGAGGTCGCTGGCAAGCCTGGCAAAAGCGTCGCGCTCCCCGGGGTTCGCACGGCGGGCGGCATCGCGCATGATCATGCGCTCGACCTCGCGGCGCAATTCGAGCAGCTGTAGCTGGCGGGAGTGGTTGATTTCCGAGACGGTGACGCCGCGCCGCGGCATAATGGTGACCAGACCTTCGAATGCCAGGCGCTGCAGCGCTTCCCGTATGGGCGTACGCCCGATGCCAAGTTCGGACATCAGGTCCGCTTCGGAGAACAGCTGCCCGGGCTCGAGCTGGAGCGTGACGATCATCTCCTCGATCTGCAGATATGCCCTGTCCGTAAGGGACGGCCCGCTTTCTCCCCTAAGGCCCTTGTATGTACCCAAGATCCGTTGCTGGTCCATCCGGAATGCGCTCTCACATCCGGAGAGATTTTTCAAGTGATCGGTGAATTTTCCCGCGCGATTTCCAACCTGCGATCGTGTTCGGATCGAACTTTCACGGTCTCAGGTTGATCGTTTCAATACAGGGATTTCCGGGCCACGACCGTCCAGCAGAAAAACACGTTCTTGTTCTCCGCTTGCGCCGGGTATGTCCTGGTCCTGGAAGATCTCAGCAGCTGGCTCCGGCTCGATACCGGCGAATTGCCGGACGCGCTGCCGAGGTCACGGGATTGAAGACGTGAACAGCCAGTTTGGTCGTCCGCCATTTCATCGTCGAGACAATTTTTCTGAACCGTCGGCTGAAGCGGTCAAGATCGATCAATGCGCGTGTATGAGTGCCGTGGGCGACCGAAATTGTCAGGTTCTTGGTCACCGTCACGATATCAGGAATGGCGTCGATACGGTCCCCGCCGAAGGCAGCACCGGTTCGCCCGAATCCCGTGATGACCTCGTCGAGAATCAGGAGAACCTCATGTTTGTCGCAGATCTCCCGTATGCGCTTGAAACAGCCGTCCGGCGGAATGATCACGCCGCCGGACACGCTGACGGGGTCGAGAATCACGGCAGCAAACCTGGATGCATCATGCAGTGCGATGATTTCCCCGAGCGCCTCCGCGCGAGTTCGATGCCCCGCCCCGGTTTGCCGCGCGAAAACGTGCTTTCCGCGAGGAGCGCGTGGCGAAGGCGATCTGCTTCCACCAGTGAGCCGTACATCTTTCTGTTGAGCCCGATACCGCCCACACTCGCTCCGCCGGAGTTGGCGCCGTGATACCAACGATCGCGGCCGTTCGGGCGTTCTTCCAGCCGCCCGTAGGCGTGCGCCATCTTCAATGCAGTCTCTACAGACTCCCTGCCGGAATTCGTGAAGAAGGTCTGATCAGGCCCGTCCGGCATGATGTCCTTCTGGACACAGGCCAAATCGAATACCGGGGAATGGCCGAACTGAAACGGCGGCACGTGATCGAGCACGTGCGGCTGCTTTGTCATGGCTTCGATGATTTCGGGCCGATTGTGTCCGAAACGCGAACCTACGAGACCCGAAGCGCTGTTGAGAACTGCCCGGTCATCGACATCATGGAAGCAGCAACCGTCTGCGCGGGCGATGAGACGCGGATATTTCTTGAACTGCCGGTCGCACGTGTACGGCATCCGGCAAGCGCCGAGGTTCGGCAGGTTATGCTGCCATTCTTCAGCGATTCCAGATTTGGCCGAGTGCCTCGCGGGATTGATTTCCACAGATCATCGACCGTTACACCACTGTGTGAGTTGTGCCCGGCACCAGGCCATGTCTGGTCCGTCCAGAACAGGCCATCATTGCATTGTCGCCATGATGTAACCAGTTCCTTGACCGATGCCGCCGTGCCTACTGGAGGTCACAGTCATGACCATCGCGCAGACGCATACGGCCTCCAACCCGAACGCAGGCCGCTTCGGTCTTTGCGACGGGATCGAAACGGCTTGCGCACGGACCGGCACCGGTCTCGTGTCGTCCGGCGGGTCATTGCCGGCGCCGGCCGTGGTGGTCATCTTTCTTCACTTCGGGGAACAGCCACACGGAGACACACATGAATGCCATCAGGCCGAACAGCAACTCGGGAGAAGAATCCATCGAAATCCTCTCGCGCATCGACCAAAGGAATGCGCCGAAAACGATGACCAGAAGGGTGAGGAGTGCCCGAATTCTTGGCGGCATTGCATTCTCCGTTCAGAGGGGAATTGAATCCGAAAGGATGAACAGGACCGCCGCACAAGACACCAGCACGGCGAGAAGTCCGAGACGTGAGTTCCGGAACCATGTCGGCAGGAACTGGACGAGAAAAGGTGCTCCGAGAATGGCCAGTCCGGCAGCGATCACACTCACCGACCACGGCAGCGCCAGGGTCGTGACTGCCAAGGTTGCCAGCAAGGCGAGTATGGCCAAAATCGACGCATTAAGGAGGATCGCGCTGAGCAGGCCGCGCGCCGCTACCGGGCCCGCCGTCCTGGGGAAGAACCCGGTGACCATGACGATCGACCACACGACAACACAGGCGCCCAGGAAAAAACCTGTCAACACCTGGTAATCAACGATTGCCAACGGTCCGGACATCGCGAATTCCGTACGATTGCATATGATATGTTAGTAATATATTATCAATTGGCCAGAAGTTTGCAAGCGATTCGGAACGAAAATGGTCAGTCGCACCTACAGGGGAGAGCGTAACATCGACGGGGCCGAGGTCACGGTGGATGGCGTGGCGCTGGATCCACGCCTTGGCCTGCACACCTTTACCAGGCAGGGGTTCGAGTGGAGCTACGAGGGAAACGGGCCGTCGCAACTGGCACTTGCGATTCTGGCGGATCATCTCGGAGACGAGGATCGGGCCATGACCGAGTGCGCGGCGTTCATGTCCAGGGTCGTCGCCTTTTTCGGAAACGAATGGGAAATGACATCGGCTGACGTGGACCGGGCCCTCGCGAACCTCGGCGCCAGACGGTGAATGCCCAGAAGGACGGAACAATGTTGCAGGAACTTGAACGATCGCGAATGTCGGACAGACAACGCAGGTATCGCGATACCTATCGCCGACGAATCGTCGGCTGGTACAACGGTTGGCTCCACGTCACGGTAATATACGCCATGGGTGCCGCGGCGCTGACGATTTATCTCCAGAGCATCGAGAATGTCCGCTGGTTTGAACTGCTGATCGTGCCGGCGACCTTCCTTGGCGCCAACTTCTTCGAATGGTTCCTGCATACTTACGTCATGCACAGGCCGCACAAGGTCAAGGTACTGCGGGCCATCTACATGCGCCACACGATGATGCATCACCAGTTCTTTACCGACGATGAGATGCGGTTTGCCGGACAGCATGATTGGCGCGTGACTTTTTTTCCGCCCTTTGCCCTGGTGACCTTCATCTGCATGTCTGTACCGATCGCGCTCGTGGCCGGCTGGCTGTTCACACCGAATGTGGGATGGCTTGTGATCACGACGACCACGTCAATGTACCTGATCTACGAGTTCATGCATTTCTGCTGCCACGTCGACGAGAACTGGTTCGTACGCAACATGCCGTTCGTGAACACGATCCGCCGGCACCACACGGCACACCACAACCAGTCGCTGATGATGGAACGCAACATGAACCTGACGTTTCCGATCATGGACTGGCTGTTCGGGACTTCCGATCTCGACCGCGGCCTCCTGGGCCATCTCTTCAACGGATACGACACGCGATTCGTCAAGACGGGCCTGCGTCGCACGGCCCGGACTCCCGATGGCCGCCGGCCTGATCAGGTGCCGGTTGGGGCGAATTAGACCTGCCTGCACCCGCAACCGCGTCACACCGTCACCGGGACTCATTTCAATCGCTGGCGGCCCGCAGCCGGCATGGTGGAGCGAATGGACGGAAGCGACAGGAAGAAGCGTACCCTGGAGGACATACGCGCGTCGAAGACGTCGGGCGAGAAGATGGTCTATACCTCCGTACCCGACTACACGTCGGCGCAGTGGGCCGAAGCCGCCGGTGTGGACGTGGTCGTCGTCGGCGACAGCCTGGCGATGATCGCCCATGGGCATTCCTCGACGATTCCGGCAACCATGGACATGATGATTTTGCATGCCCAGGCCGTACGAAGGGGGGCGCCCAATACGTTTTCCCTCGGGTGCATGCCCTACCAGAGCTACAATACAATCGAGCGGGCGTTGACCAATGCAACGCGTTTCATGCAGGACGCAGGGTGTGATGCGGTCAAGCCGCAGGGCGGCAGGAGCCAGCGGGACATCCTGAAGGCCCTTGTCGATGCGGGCATTCCGACCGCGAGCCATATCGGGCTGGCTCCGCATCGCGTTGCCATGTACGGCGGCTTCAGGATACAGGGCCGCACACCGGAGGCAGCCATGGAAATCCTGGAAGACGCGTTGGCGATTCAGGATGCCGGCTGTTTCATGCTGGAGTTCGAAGCCGTGCCGGCACCCATCGCACGGCTGATATCATTGGAACTCGAGATTCCGACCATCGGAATCGGGGCCGGGGCGGGAACCGACGGACAGATCCTGCTCAGCTACGATCTCCTGGGAGTCTTTACGGATTTCAAGCCGAAATTCACCAAGCGTTACGCGAACCTGACCGATGTCGCCGTGGACGGCCTGAGGGCCTACGTGAAGGAAGTGAAGGACGGCGCCTTTCCGGACGACGATCACAGCTATACGGCCCCGCAGGAGACGGTCGACCGTTTCCGCGACATGCTGGAAAAACGCCGGCACGTCTAGGTGAGGAATTCGTCGGTTTGACCGCCGCGATCAGTTGTTGCCAGTCATGGTATCGAGTTTGCGGATGAGCGCTCCGGCTTCGCCAACCTGAACCGGGGTCATGGAGTCCCGAATGATGCTCGACGATTTCCTGGCTCTCCCGTCGCCCTGTTCCGCAGACAGGCCCCCAAACCCAACGGGAGTGCCAAATCGAATTTGCAGAAAAACCCAAACATAACTGAGCACGCCATTGTTCCTTGGACCTCGACTGCCCGACCTGCCGACAGATCACGTCTTCGGGACCGTCGTCGCAAGCACCATTTTACCTTCGCAACAGGGCCGTCGCCGCGCGGGGGCGGGTGCTGCTTGGAACGGAAATGCAATCGGTTCTGCCCACGCGATGCCAAGCGCAAGCACACCCGGACGTCAGGGTCGCCAGGGCCGTTGCCCGCAACGGTGTCTCACCTTGTCCGTCAATTCGGCTCGGGGTTGAACCGGTCAGCCCCGGTTATCGTGACAAAAGCGCCGGTCTCTGCGGATCTGCTCCGTCCATCACCAAGAGTGCAAGGACCGGCTCATGGACGCGTCCACGTCCCGCCGGGTTCACCTTCGTTTCCGCTGGAACCCGCGGACGACGCCGGTTCAGGCACCGCATCTGGCAGACGAACCTTGCCGCCTCCGTTCGCGGAACATGTCAATGATTCGTGCAAACCGGAACAAGAGCGCGACAATCGAATGTGTGCACAGAAGGTGAGGGGTATGCGCTCCCAAAACTCACGTTTTTCGACCAGGATTGCCCGAATCCCCCTCAGTTTTTCTGAACACTCTCAAACCGGCGCCAACTCCGAACTGACGCAGTGCGCAATGCCAAGTCTTCGAAAACGGCCGCCTGAAGCCAGGGAGAGAATTGCCGGCCCGGTTCCGGAACACCCCGGCCGCTCTTCAATCGAATTCAAACGGTGCCCGGGTTCCGGAAGGATGGAGGCCTTGATTGGCTGACGCCTGATCCGTTGGCGGAGATGCGCCGAACATCCGGTTCAATTCCGAACCTGTGCGAATCGAAGCCCGGAGAGTCACCTTCCTGCTACCGTTGAGGTGATGCCATGTCGGCTTCATCGTGGCAATGACGACGAACCCGTCAGGAACTCGTCTACGGCGCGCGCGCATTGCCGGCCCTCGCGGATGGCCCAGACCACGAGCGACTGGCCCCGGCGCATGTCGCCCGCGGCGAACACCTTGGGTTGCGTGGTGGCGTAGTTGTCGGTATCGGCGAGGACGTTTCCTCGTGGGTCCAGCTCCACTCCAAACTCGTCCACCATGCCTTCATGGATCGGATGGACGAATCCCATCGCCAACAGCACGAGCTCCGCTTTCAGTTCGAATTCGGTTCCGGGGATTTCCCGCATTCGTTCGTCGAGCCTGACGGCGTGGAGGATAGAGACTGCCCCATCGGCGCCCGAAAGGCGATTGGTCGCGACGCTCCACTCGCGGCCCGCACCCTCCGCCTGCGACGAGGACGTACGCAGCCGCAGCGGCCACAGCGGCCAGGAGGTGGCCTTGTCGGGCTTCTCCGGCGGCATGGGCAGGATCTCGAGCTGCGTCACCGAGACCGCACCCTGGCGGAACGACGTCCCGATGCAATCCGAACCGGTATCACCGCCGCCGATCACGACGACATGCTTGCCGGCGGCGGAAATTTCCTCCCCCTCGCCGAGCGACTCGCCACTGAAGCGCCGGTTTTGCCGTGACAGGAAATCCATCGCGAATTCGACGCCGCGCAGATCCCTTCCTTCGACCGGCAGGTCGCGCGCCTTCTCCGACCCGCCCGCCAGAACCACGGCGTCGTAATCCCGGGCGAGTTCACCCGTCTCCAGGTCGACCCCGACATGCGTGCCGGTGCGGAAGGACACGCCTTCCGCCTCCATCTGGCTGACGCGCCGGTCGATTAGGTGCTTTGCCATCTTGAAGTCCGGAATGCCGTACCGGAGCAACCCGCCCGCCTTGGCGTTCTTCTCGAACAACGTGACGTCGTGCCCTGCGCGCGCAAGCTGTTGCGCACAGGCCATCCCCGCAGGACCCGAACCGACGACGGCCACGCGTTTGCCAGTCCCGGCGGCGGGAACGTCGGGAACCACCCACCCTTCCTGCCAGGCGCGATCGGCGATGGCGGATTCGATCGACTTGATCGTCACCGGTGCGTCGTCGATGTTCAGCGTGCAGGCTTCCTCGCAGGGCGCCGGGCAGAGGCGGCCGGTGAATTCGGGGAAGTTGTTGGTCGAATGCAGCACCTCGATCGCTTCCCGCCACTGGTCGTGGTAAACGAGGTCGTTCCAGTCGGGGATGATATTGTTGACCGGGCACCCCGTGTGGCAGAACGGGATGCCGCAGTCCATGCAGCGCGCTCCTTGCTGCCGCAGCGTGCTTTCGTCCAGCGGTATCAGGAACTCGTTGAAGTGGCGGACGCGGTCGGCCACCGGTGCGTAGTGCTGCTCGTACCTGTCGAATTCGAGAAAACCCGTAACCTTGCCCATGGTTCAGCGGCTTTCCACCAGCAGTGCTGCGGGATCGGCCGGCTGGGCGAGCTTCATTTCCCGCAGCGCGCGGTAATAGTCGACGGGCATCACCTTGACGAACTGGGGCATGCAGGAGTCCCAGTCCTCCAGAACCCGCTGTCCGCGCGCCGATCCGGTGTAGCGGACGTGCTTTTCGATGAGGCTCTTCAGGCGTTCGGCATCAAAGCGGGTCATGTCGCGCATCACGTCGACCCGTCCGTGGGCTTCGAGATTCCTGCCAGGACGCGCCAAGCGCTCGAGCGACTCATCCTCCGCCTTGACGGGTTCGAGCTTGACCATGGCGAGGTTGCAGCGGCGCTCGAAATCGCCCGCTTCGTCGAGAACATAGGCGATGCCGCCGCTCATGCCGGCAGCGAAGTTACGCCCCGTGCGGCCGAGACACACCACGATGCCGCCCGTCATGTATTCGCAGCCATGGTCTCCGACGCCTTCGACCACTGCGATGGCTCCCGAATTGCGCACCGCGAAGCGCTCGCCCGCGACCCCGCGGAAATAGCATTCTCCCGAGATCGCGCCGTAGAGGACGGTGTTCCCGATGACGATGTTGTCTTCCGGGACGATCGCGCTCTCGGGCGGCGGGTAGATCGCCAGGCGACCTCCCGACAGGCCCTTGCCCGTATAGTCGTTGGTTTCCCCGATCAGTTCGAAGGAAATGCCCCTGGCGAGGAACGCGCCGAAGCTCTGGCCGGCTGAACCTCGAAACGTCACGCTGATCGTATCTTCGGCCAGGCCGGCATGGCCGAAACGCTTCGCAACCTCGCCCGACAGCATCGCGCCGGTCGTGCGGTTGACATTGCAGATCGGCATCTCCATGCGGACCGGCCGGCGTTGACTCAACGCCGGCTGCGCCAATTCGATCAACCGGCGGTCGAGAATCTTGTCCAGATGGTGGTTTTGGCGCTCACTGTTGTGGGTGGCCACGCCTGGCGGGGCGTCGGGCTTGGCCAGAAGCCGCGACAGGTCAATGCCTTTCGCCTTGTAGTGCTCGATTGCGCGGCGCTGGTTGAGGTGTTGGGACTCGCCGATCATGTCCGCGAAGCGGCGGAATCCGAGACACGCCATCAGCTCGCGCACTTCCTCGGCGACGAAGAAGAAGTAGTTGATCACGTGTTCCGGCGTGCCGGTGAAACGCTTGCGCAGTTCCGTATCCTGGGTCGCAACGCCGACCGGGCATGTATTGAGATGACACTTGCGCATCATAATGCAGCCTGCGGCAATCAGCGGCGCGGTGGCGAAGCCGAACTCGTCCGCGCCGAGCATTGCGCCCACGACAACATCACGCCCCGTCCGGAGACCGCCGTCGACCTGGACCGCGATGCGGCCGCGCAGCCGGTTGAGCACCAGCGTCTGGTGAGTCTCGGCGAGCCCGATCTCCCACGGCGAGCCTGCGTGGGTGATCGACGTCAGCGGGCTGGCTCCGGTACCGCCTTCGAACCCCGAAATGGTCACATGATCGGAACGCGCCTTTGAGACTCCCGCCGCCACCGTTCCGACTCCAACCTCGGAGACCAGCTTCACCGAGACGTCGGCGTCCGGATTGGTGTTTTTCAGGTCGTAAATCAGCTGGGCAAGATCCTCGATAGAGTAGATGTCGTGATGCGGCGGTGGTGAGATCAGGCCGACACCGGGAGTCGAATGCCGCACCTTGGCGATGACCGCGTCCACCTTGTGCCCCGGCAGCTGGCCTCCCTCGCCGGGCTTGGCGCCCTGGGCCATCTTGATCTGCATCATGTCGGAATTCACAAGATACTCGGTGGTCACGCCGAAGCGGCCCGAGGCCACCTGCTTGATGGACGACCGCATGGAATCGCCATTGGCCATGGGCTGGTAGCGGTCCGGCTCCTCACCCCCCTCGCCGGTGTTCGACCTGCCGCCAATCCTGTTCATGGCGACGGCCAGGGTCGCATGCGCCTCGCGCGAGATTGAACCGAAGGACATCGCGCCGGTCGAGAACCGCTTGACGATTTCACCTGCCGGTTCGACCTCGTCGAGGGGCACCGGCGACTCCGCCGGGATCAGTTCGAACAGGCCCCGAACGGTCATCATCCGGTGATCCTGATCGTTTACCTGCTCGGCGAATGCACGATACTTGTCCGGCAGTTCGCCGCGCACCGCGTGTTGCAGGTGCGTGATCGTGTCGGGCGTCCAGGAGTGTTCCTCGCCGCGCAGGCGGTAGGCGTATTCGCCGCCCGGATCGAGCGCGTTTCGGTAGACCGGCGCGTCGCCGTAGGCGAGCCGGTGGCGTTCGACGGTCTCCCGCGCGACCTCCGCCAGCCCGACCCCGCCGATGGTGCTCGCCGTGCCGGTGAAGTACTGCTCAACGAAGCGTTCGTCGAGGCCAACCGCGTCGAAGATCTGCGCGCCGCAATAGGACTGGTAAGTCGAAATGCCCATCTTGGACATCACCTTCAGGATGCCCTTGTCGATCGCCTTGATATAGCGACCGTAAAGGTCGCGGTCGCTCAGCTTATCCGGCAGCTCGTCCCGCAGCACCGTGAGGGTCTCGAAGGCGAGATAAGGGTTGATCGCCTCGGCGCCGTAGCCGGCCAAGGCGCAGAAGTGATGGACCTCGCGCGCCTCTCCGGTTTCGACCACCAGTCCGAGGAGGTTCCGAAGCCCCGTCCTCACCAGGTGGTGGTGAACCGCCGAGGTGCCCAGCAGCGCCGGGACGGCGATGCGATCGCGGTCGATCGCGCGATCACTGAGCACCAGGATGTTGAATCCTTCCTGACATGCCCTTTCCGCCTGGGCGCAAACGGCA
Organism: Paracoccaceae bacterium; assembly: GCA_026707935.1. Lineage (GTDB taxonomy): Bacteria > Pseudomonadota > Alphaproteobacteria > Rhodobacterales > Rhodobacteraceae > JAPPHA01. The sequence continues at coordinate 2,175 of JAPOVX010000374.1, read as the reverse complement.
TCGAGCGCGGCACGCATGCCCTCGGCGCCGTCCGCCGCGGGATAGGTCAGGTCGAGGGTAAGGGTTCTGAACGCGTTGTCCGCGATCTCACCAATCGAACGGATCTTTTCCAGGTCCTGGTTTGTCAGTACCGGCTGGCGGACCTCGAGACGCCGTTGCGGCGTCGTGTCGTCGATGCCCAGCAGGTTGGGCCTCGGGCCGATGAACGACAGGAGCGACATCACCAACTCCTCGCGGATCGGATCGATCGGCGGGTTGGTGACCTGTGCAAAAACCTGCTTGAAATAGGAATAGAGCAGCTTGGGTCGCGACGACAGCGCCGATATCGGGGTGTCGGTGCCCATCGAGCCGACGGCTTCCTCTCCGGTGAGCGCCATCGGGGACATCAGGAACTTGAGGTCTTCCTGGGTGTAGCCAAAGGCCTGCTGGCGATCGAGAAGCGTCAGCCGGTCGGGCGGTGCGATTGGGTTTTTGGTCGCCGGAAGGTCTTCCAGCACGATCTGGGTGCGGTCGAGCCAATCCTGATAGGGCTGGGCCGAGGAAAGGTGCGCCTTGATGTCGTCATCGTCGACGATGCGGCCCAGTTCGAGGTCGATCAGCAACATCTTGCCCGGTTGCAGGCGCCATTTCTTGACGATGCGGTGCTCGTCGACCGGCAAGACGCCGACTTCCGAACTCATCACCACCAGATCGTCGTCGGTGACGATATAGCGCGCGGGTCGCAACCCGTTGCGGTCCAGGGTCGCGCCGATCTGGCGGCCGTCGGTGAACGCCACGGCGGCCGGACCGTCCCACGGCTCCATCAGCGCCGCATGGTGTTCGTAAAACGCGCGGCGGCGTTCGTCCATCAACGGATTGCCGGTCCACGCCTCCGGGATCAGCATCATCATCGCGTGGGACAGCGAATAGCCAGACCGCACCAGCAACTCGAGCGCATTGTCGAAACTCGCCGAGTCTGACTGGCCCTCGGTGATCAGCGGCCACAGTTTGTCGAGATCGTCTCCCAGAAGTTCCGACTTCATGAGATGGCGGCGCGCCGCCATCCAGTTGATGTTTCCGCGCAGCGTGTTGATCTCGCCATTGTGGCAGATCATCCGGTAGGGGTGGGCCAGCCGCCATGACGGAAACGTGTTGGTCGAAAAGCGTTGGTGAACCAGGGCGAGCGCGGAGACCATCCTCTCGTCCTGGAGGTCCAGATAGTACTCGCCGACCTGATGCGCCAACAGCATCCCCTTGTAGACAATCGTGCGCGACGAGAGGGAAGGCATGTAGAAGTCGTCGCAAACCTCGCCCAGCGCGTCGACCCGGTGTTCCGCCTGTTTGCGAATGACGAACAGCTTGCGTTCGAACGCATCTTGGCCGGTGCAGTTGTCGCCGCGGCCGACGAAGACCTGGCGAACGAAGGGTTCGGTAGGAACGACGCTTTCGCCCAGTCCCGCATTGTCGACCGGCACGTCACGCCAGCCGAGCACATGTTGTCCTTCCGCCTTGACCAGCTGCTCGACGATTCGAATGCAATCCGACCGCGGCTCCTCGGCCCTCGGCAGGAATACCATGCCGACGGCATAGTCGCCCGGCGGCGGAATACCGAGTCCGATGTCACTGCAGACGGTGCGCAGATGGGCATCCGGCATCTGAATGAGGATGCCCGCCCCGTCGCCGGCCAGCGGGTCCGCGCCCACCGCGCCACGATGGGTGAGATTCTTGAGGATCTGCAAGCCCTGATCGATGATTCGGTGGCTCTTGCGGTTCCCTATGTTCACCACGAAACCGATCCCGCACGCGTCGTGCTCGTTGCGTGGGTCATAGAGCCCTTGCTTCCGGGGCAATCCCTTATGCATGTGCCGAGCAGGTTCGGTCATGTGTCCGCACTCTTCCCCTTAGTCTATGCTGGATCGGCCTTGCCGGGTCCGAGAGGTCCAGGAGCGAGCGCCCGGACGAATTTGCAATATACGGCGAACCGCCAGTAGGGACAATCCGGCGGCCGGGCTGGGGTGCGTTCTTTTTTTGGGGAATGATACCGATAACTTGACAACGCATCACGCTGCCTGCTTTCGATCGATTTCACGGGTCACAGGGGTTGCCAACGCAAACGCCCCTCGCCGTGCAGATGCGCCAAAATGTTGCGGTCATTCTTATGTTGCGGTGGCCAAAAAAAGTCGGGTTAGACAGCGG
>JAPOVX010000033.1 GCA_026707935.1 Paracoccaceae bacterium | reverse complement strand
CTTCCCGGACGCCGTCGAGATAGGCGGCCGGGAAGCCAGGGAAGCGGGACCCCGGCTGCCCCATCTCGCCTGTGGAAACATCGCCCACGCGTTTGCATCCAGCCCCGGAAAGGACAAGAACGCGCAGATCGAGGGCACGTCCGGAAACCTCGCGATCATTACTGCCTACAACGACATGCTGTCGGCACACAAACCTTACGAAAACTATCCCGAGATCATTCGATCCGCGGTTCGCCAGGCGGGGGGAACCGCCCAGGTCGCGGCCGGCGTACCCGCGATGTGTGACGGAGTCACCCAGGGTCAGCCGGGAATGGAACTCTCGCTGTTCTCGCGCGACGTCATCGCGCTTGCCTCAGCAATCGGCCTTTCGCACAATGTATTCGACGGGGCGATCTTTCTCGGAATCTGTGACAAGATCGTCCCAGGCATGCTGATCGCGGCAACGACGTTCGGCCATTTGCCCGCAATGTTCATTCCCGCGGGGCCCATGCCTTCCGGCATGCCAAACGACAGGAAGGCAAAAATCAGGGAAGAATATGCGGCGGGAAAGTGTGGCCGGAAAACACTCCTCAGTGCTGAAATGGCATCCTATCACGGCCCGGGAACCTGCACCTTTTATGGTACAGCGAACACCAACCAGATGTTGATGGAGTTCATGGGGCTCCAACTCCCGGGAAGCAGTTTTGTCAATCCGGGCGGATCACTGCGTCGCGCCCTTACCGAAGCGAGTTCGCGGCGGGCGCTGGAGAATTCGCGGCATGACGGGAACCATACGCCAATCTGCGACGTTCTCGACGAAAGGGCGTTCGTCAACGGAATCGTCGGGCTGCATGCCACCGGTGGATCGACCAACCTCCTCATACATCTCGTGGCTGTCGGGCGGGCGGCAGGGATCGTGCTCGAAATGGACGATTTCTCCGAGATTTCATCGGTCACCCCATTGCTTTGCCGCATGTATCCAAACGGGCTCCTGGACATCAACCATTTTCATGCAGCCGGCGGCCTTGGTTTCGTCATCGGCGAACTCCTCGATACAGGTCGTCTGCATTCCGATACCCGAACCGTCGCCGGATCGGGCCTTGAGGCCTACACGCGCGAACCGGCACTGATTGATGGCAAGCTGGCATGGCGCGACCGGGCGAACGAAAGCCTGAGTCTCGATGTGCTCAGGCCGATGCGGGATCCATTCATCCAGTCCGGCGGTCTCAAATGCCTTTCCGGCTCCCTGGGTTCGGCGGTCATGAAAGTGTCTGCGATCCCGGAAGATCGCCTCAGCATTACGGCTCCGGCCCGCGTGTTTCACGACCAGGAGGGCGTCGGGAAGGCGTTCCGGCAAGGCGAACTCGACAAGGACGTGATCGTCGTCGTCCGGTTCCAGGGCCCGAAATCCAATGGAATGCCCGAATTGCACGGTTTGACGCCCATGCTGGCATCACTGCAGTCCAGGGGATTCCGTGTCGCCCTGGTTACCGATGGCAGGATGTCAGGAGCTTCCGGAAAGGTGCCAGCCGCCATCCATGTCACTCCCGAGGCGTTCGTCGGCGGACCGATTGCCAGGATCAGCGATGGTGACATACTTTGCGTCGACGCCGTTGAAGGCAGGATCGAGTTCGGCGACCCGACCACGCGGGCACGGGTGTCAAGCCTCAAACCCGCACATCCGCCCGAAATCGACCATCGGGGAAGCGGTCGATCCCTGTTTCAACTGTTCCGCCAGAACGTGCGGCCGGCCTGTGACGGCGCAGGAGTCATTTGAGGCATGGCCTCCGCGAAGCCGTCGGGCACCCGACTCCGGTCCCTGGATGAGATTTGTCGGCAATGCCCCGTCATCGCCGTTCTGACAGTGCACGACGTCCGGACGGCGCAGGCGTTGGCCAAATCCCTGGTGGCCGGCGGCGTGCGCGTACTCGAAATCACGCTGAGGTCGACCGATGCACTCGATGCGATTCGGGCCATGTCGGGAGTCGAGAATGCGATTGTCGGTGCGGGAACAATCGTTTCAGCCGGCCAAGTGCAGGACGTCGTCGATGCAGGAGCGGTCTTCGGGGTTTCTCCCGGATTCTCGCCGGCAATTCTGCATGAATGCCGACGGGCGGGTTTCCCGCTTCTGCCCGGTGTCTCGACGGCAACCGAAATCATGTCGGCGCGTGATCACGGCATCGACATCGTCAAGTTCTTTCCGGCAGAGGCAGCGGGAGGACGGGCCATGTTGCGCTCGTTTCTCGCTCCGTTTCCGGACATTCGCTTTTGTCCAACCGGAGGACTGACGGAGCACAATACGCCCGACTATCTCGGCATGTCCAATGTCATCTGTGCGGGTGGATCGTGGGTCGCGCCTGCGTCGGCCGTGGGAGACGGTGACTGGGCGGAGATCACGAGGCTGGCACGAATCGCCTCAAGTTTTCGATGACCGAACCAGCGGTCGCGCCGGTGCACCGCCCGGACGGATGAAAGGCTTGGCACGCCTCAAACGCTGAAGAGAACGTGCAACACATCCCCATCGACCACGCGATAGTTCCGGCCTTCGGTTCGGACCTTCCCTTCCTCGCGTGCTCCCTGTTCGCCCCCGAATTCAACGTAGTCACCATATGAAATGACGTCTACGCGAATGAATCCGCGGCTGAAGTCGCTGTGAATGACATTCACGGCCTCGACAGCCGGCTGCCCCCTCGTGAACGTCCACGCCCTTGTCATTTTCGGACCGGTTGTAAAGAACGTTTCAAGATCGAGGAGACGGTAACCGGCCCGAACGAGGCGATTGAGGCCGGGTTCCTCGAGACCCAGATCGTGTATGAAGGTGTCGGCGTCTTCGGGGTCCAGTCGACTGATCTCCTCTTCGATCGACGCAGAAATCGCGATGCAGCCTGCGTTCCTTGCGTCGGCCATTCCTGAAACGGCGTCGAAATGGCCGCCGCTTTCAACGATGTCATCTTCACTCACATTGCATACGTACAGGACCGGCTTCGACGTGAGCAGATGAAGCGATCGCCATTGATTGACCTCATGCGCCATGACCTCGACTTCTCGAGCGGGCCGGCCGGCTTCCATCGCTTCGGTTGCCCTTTCCATCAATGATTCGAGCGCGCGGGCGTCCGGGTCACCTCCCTTGATTTTCTTGTCCATCGCCTGTCGACGCCGTTCGATAGACTGAATGTCGGCCAGCAGCAGTTCCATCTCGACGATTTCCGCATCGCCGAGCGGATCGACATGTCCTTCCACATGGGTGACCCGCCCGTCCTCAAAACATCGAAGGACCATGATGATCGCATCCATTTCCCTGATACTGGCAAGGAACCTGTTCCCCAGGCCTTCACCACGCGAAGCGCCTCGAACCAGTCCCGCGATGTCGACAAAGGTCATTTTTGCCTGAACCGCCTGCGCTGAACCGGCGATCAGGAAGATTTCTTCGAGTCTCGGGTCCGGAACCGGAACCTCCCCGACATTTGGATTTATGGTACAAAACGGGAAATTGGCCACCTGTGCAGCGGCCGAACGCGTCAGCGCATTGAACAAGGTTGATTTCCCGACATTCGGGAGCCCGACGATACCGGAACGAAATCCCATGGAACGGCCTCCCGCGGCGAACGTGCTGGCATGCACCTTCCCATAGGGCGTGCAGGGTTGTGCCATCTACCCTTGACAACACGCAGCGGCAAGGGCACGGAAAAAGCCGGTTCCGGTCGATGTCCTGATCCGTCGACATGCGGATTCCGGATCCTGACTTTCGGCGTTGCGCTTCCGGAATGCACAGCGCACTTGTGATCAACGTAACGGAGAGCACCGAGATGTCACGGATTCAGGACAGGTTTTCGAGACTCCAGGCTGAAGGAACGTCGGCGTTCATCCCGTACATCATGGCCGGAGACCCCGATTACGACACGACACTCGACATCCTCCGCGGCCTGCCCGAAGTCGGCGTCGACGTGATTGAACTTGGGTTTCCGTTCACCGATCCAATGGCGGACGGCCCGACGATCCAGCTTGCGGGCCAGCGGGCCCTCAGTTCGGGAATGACCCTTGCGCGGACGCTCCAGATGGCGTCCGAATTCCGGGAGTCGGACAATGACACTCCGCTGGTCCTGATGGGGTATTTCAATCCCGTCCTTTCGTATGGCGTCGACGCCTTTCTCGCGGACGCCGTCGACTCGGGCGTGGACGGGCTGATCATCGTGGACCTGCCGCCCGAAGAAGACGCCGAGTTGTGTGTTCCGGCGCTGGACTGCGGTATCGAATTCATTCGCCTTGCCACGCCGACAACTGACGCTGTCCGGCTCCAGAAAGTGCGCCAGAACACGTCCGGATTCATCTACTACGTCTCGATAACCGGGATAACCGGGGCAGGCGCCGCCGATGCGGGTTTCATTGCGCCTGAAGTCGCCCGTATCAGGAACGTGTGCGCACTGCCGGTCTGTGTCGGGTTCGGCATTCGAACGCCGCAAGCGGCGGCAGAGGTGGCGCGAATCGCCGACGGCGCGGTGGTCGGTACGGCAATCGTGCAACGCATAGCAGCGGGCGCCAGGCCCGATGAAGTGCTCGGTTTCATCGGTGAGCTTGCCCTTGGCGTGCACAACGCCCGACAGACATGAGCAGCGAACGCGGCAGCAAGGTCAGCCACTTTAAAAAATATGCGGGGATTCCATGTCGGTAATCGTATGCATCGACGACCTGAAGGACCTCTACAGGCGGCGCGTGCCGAAAATGTTTTTCGACTACACCGAGAGCGGGTCGTGGACCGAGCAGACATTCAGGGAAAACACCGACGACTTCGCGAGAATTCGCTTTCGTCAGCGAGTGGGGGTCGACATTTCGAAGCGCTCTACTGCCGGGAAGATGGTCGGACAAGACGTGTCCATGCCGGTTGCTCTCGCCCCTGTCGGCCTGCTCGGCATGCAGCACGCAGACGGCGAGATTCTCGCGGCACGGGCGGCTGAGAAGTTCGGCGTCCCCTATACTCTCTCGACCATGTCCATATGTTCGATCGAGGATGTCGCCGAAAACACCAGTGAGCCCTTCTGGTTTCAACTCTACGTAATGAAAGACCGGGATTTCGTCGGCCGCCTGATCGACCGCGCACGCTCCGCCGGTTGCTCGGCGCTGCTGCTGACCATGGACCTTTCGATTATCGGTCACCGTCACCATGACATTCGAAACGGGATGACGGCACCGCCACGGCCGACCCTTCGAAACATGATCGACATTGCAACCAAGCCGACCTGGGCGGCGGGTCTGATCCGTACCCGTCGGCGTACGTTTGGAAACATCATCGGGCACGCGAAGGGCGTCGAGAACATGACGTCTCTCATGCAATGGTCAGCGGAGCAGCTGGACAGGTCACTGAGCTGGTCCGATATCGACTGGATCAAGGAACGCTGGGGCGGACCCTTGATCGTCAAGGGAATTCTCGATCCCGATGACGCGAAAATGGCGGTTCGATCGGGCGCGGACGGCATCGTCGTTTCCAATCACGGAGGGCGGCAGCTCGATGGTGCGCCGTCTTCGATCCGCGCGTTGCCGGAGATCGTCCAGGCTGTAGGTGATCAAGTCGAGGTCCTTTTCGACAGCGGCATCAGGTCGGGCCAGGACGTCCTCAAGGCATGTGCGCTCGGTGCATCCGGTACGTTCATTGGCCGATCATTCGTATATGGGCTGGGAGCCATGGGCGGCCAGGGCGTCACCCGTGCACTCGAGATCATCCATACGGAACTCGACACGACCATGGCGCTGTGCGGTATCACTTCGATCGACAGGGTTGGCCCGGACTGTCTGGCAGAACCGCACGCGGCGGCGCATGCGCCGACCATTACGTAGAATGCTCGGGTTTCCGCCGGTTGAAGCCCGGTTGTCACCGCGAATCGGGCAAGCACGTCAGTCGCTCGCCATTCCTTCGGTTCGGCTGGCACCCGCGAAATCGGCCTCCGGTTTCCGGCCCGCGCCTGAATTCCGGCTTTTCAAAAGGGCAGATCTTTCCTATAGGGCGGCGGATTCCGTCGGGTATCGGTCCCGGACGGCCTGTTGGTATTTGGAGATTGCAGATGGCCGAACTGCCGCAATTCGTCGCTTTTCCCCGCGGCAGAACGGGAAAAGGCGGTGCGCGCCAAGCGCGAAGAGATGGTTTCGTACCTGGGGTCGTGTACGGCGGTGGGCTGGATCCGGTCGCGATTAACGTCAAGTTCAACGAGTTGTTCAAGACGCTCAAGAAGGGGCGCTTTCTCTCGACGCTCTTTGAACTGAAACTGGAAGGACACGAGGATTCCCGGGTAATCTGCCGCAATGTCCAGCGGGACGTCGTCAAGGACCTTCCGATCCATATCGACCTGATGCGCCTCAACTATACGTCGCGCGTCAATCTGTTTATCCCCGTGACCTTCGTCAATGAACTGGATTGTACCGGTTTGCGCCGGGGCGGCGTGCTCACTGTCGTTCGCCCGGAAATCGAGTTGAAGGTAACGGCGAACAAAATTCCTTCGGCTATCGAAGTCGACATTTCCGGTCTGGATATCGGGGACGTCGTGACGATTTCAAGCGTCTCGCTCCCGGAAGGAACCCGGCCGATAATCACCGACCGGGACTTCGTCATCGCCAACATATCGGCACCGTCGGGCTTGAAATCTACCGAGTCGGAAACAGCGGAAGAAGACGAAGAAGTGATCGAAGAACAGGAATCGACGGAACCTGAAACGGAGTGATCCGACCAAAAGGAATCTGTCGCGGCAGGATATCCGAACTCTCTCGGTTTGTTCCCTCGGTTTGCGCCAATCATGTTGCCTTGAGTTCGTACCGGCTGCAGCTTCCTCTTCGGTTCTGCCTACTTTCTGCAACGGTCCGACAAACGTTCTTCCTTCAGCATTTGTACGGTCGCACGCGAGCTTGCACCGCGAGTTTGGACACGAAATCCATCAGAGCGAGGTCAGCAACGGGGCGCAAACTCGGTCCACCCGTCAGGGGAATGCAGGGGCCATGGGCCGCGTTGCCAGTGCAAAGGCCGTCGGTTCGGCACCAGCCACCGCGCGGAACCCGAATGACGCGCCGCGCGGAACAGCCAGGCAAAAGACTGATGCCAGCGGGGTGATTTCCTCGTGCCCGCCGGTTCGACGCCACGTCTCGCCTCGGCCGGTCAAGGCATACCAGATTTCCTCGGCAGGGCGATGGTAACCGACTCGCGAGACCGCGCCTGGCCCAGGCCAGAACTGCGCTGCGCTTTCGCCCTTGAGCACAAGCGGAATCCTGGATTCAGCGCCATCCGGCGCGGTCGTATCGGTGGCATCCGGCGAACAAACCTGGAAACCCCGGCCACCGGGCTAGACGACATGAACGGCGCCACGTCATGTCGATCAAGCTTTCATCATCCGAATCTCGTGACAAGTCCGGCCCATGGATTCACCCCGAACAGAACGGGGTGCAGGACAATAAAGGCGACCCATAGCACGACCCCGAACGCCGCCCCAAAAACAGCCCTTCGGTCAAGATGGCCGCGACCCGATGTTAGCCGTGACCATTCGTCCTCGCCGAACTCCCGTTTGAGACGCCGCTCGAAAGAAACGACCCCGATGACCCCAAATAAGGCGGTACCTCCAAACAGAATCACGCTTGGCCAGTCGCCATTGGCCGGCACATGTGCGAGTCCCCAAAGTGCCAGACCCAAAATCAATGGATGCCGCACCCATCCCACGACTCCGGGGCGGTCAGGATCAAATCCGGTCTTGCGAAATGCCACCGAATTCGGGTTCGGAACAATGGACCCGATTCCAATCAGGATGAACCCGGCAAACGTTGCGACTGCGGCGAATTCGTATGACCATGCCGGTGCTGACCATAACATGATCCGGTCGGCGGCAAGCAACGCCCATATTACCCAGGTCAGGAGCAACAGAGACACGACGGAATAAATCGTCAGATATGCCTGTTCGCCCAGACGACGGACCAGGGCCGGCCTGAGCCCCGAACGCCTGGCGACAACATGGCTCGCAACGAAAACCGCCATTGCAACGAGGACTTCCAACCTTATCGGTCTCCGTCATGCAAACAGACACGCCTGCCCGGACAGGTCTTGATTTCAGGGCAGGCACCTGAAGCGTATAATCGTCAAGGTCCAATTCCCGCAACATCACCAGACACGTCAACTTGAATGGACCCCGAATTGATGGCGGAAACCGTCAAATCGAAACAGGTTTCTTCCATGACGATTGGATTTCAGAATCGTGCCATTGACGTCCAATCAACAAGTGCCGGTCACGATCACGGCGGGGACGGCGTTGCCTGCGGCGGGGTGCGTGGTCCGATCGGCACGCGGCGTACGTAAACGTCCCTGGCCTTCCGACTGGCGTCGCGGAGTTGACTCCGCGATCCGTCGCGGGATCTTCCTCCGGGAAGATTGCCTGGCCGGATCCGGTCTCGATAAGGAAAACGACGCTGATCCGCAGTCAATCGGTGTCCGAATTCGCGGTCACTTCAAATCCGGCGGCGAGTCTGCCATCCTGAGCGGATGATATTGTTTGCAGGGCTCGGAAATCCCGGTCGGACGTACGTGCGACACCGGCATAACGTCGGCTACATGGCCGTCGAGCACATCGCGACGCGTTTTGGCTTCCCCGCCTGGAGCAGAAAATTTCAGGGATTGGCGTCGAATGGCCGGATCGACGGCGTTCGAGTCGTTCTGCTCAAACCCGAGACGATGATGAATGAATCCGGACGTTCGGTTTCCGAAGCGCAGAGATTCTTCCGTATCGAACCGAAAAACGTTGTGGTGTTTCACGACGAAATCGACCTGGCTCCAGGGAAATGCCGGGTCAAGGCCGGAGGCGGGACCGCCGGTCACAATGGTTTGCGCTCGATCGATAGCCATTTGGGCAAGGACTTCCGTCGCGTACGGATCGGTATCGGTCACCCGGGCCACAAAAGCCGCGTTACGTCGCACGTTCTCGGTAACTTCTCGACGTCTGACGCTGCCTGGCTCGACCCTCTGCTCGACGCGGTGGCAAAGGCAGCGCCTTTCATCGTCAGTGGCGACGACAACGCATTCATGAACGAATGTGCACGAATTCGCCGGGCCGCGGAAACGTTGGCTGGACATGCGGACAACGAAAGTCCGCGACGACGGCAAAGTGACGCTCCAGGGGCATCGTCGCTGTTGCGGCAATTGCTGAATCGCCTGAGGAATTGAGGATTTTCCGTCAGCCCCGGGGTGAACCAATCTACCGAGATGTCCGAGGAACTGAAATTAGAATTATTCTAAATGCTTGACATCTCCTGCCACCGAACCCTATGTTTTCCTTCAATCGAGAGGGGCAAGAGATGTTCATTCAGACTGAGGCAACACCGAACCCGGCCACTTTGAAATTCCTGCCGGGGCAGACAGTACTTGACAGCGGAACGGTCGATTTCCCGGACCCGAACACCGCGTCCGATTCTCCGCTCGCAAGCCGGATTTTTTGCGTGCAGGGGGTGACAAGGGTGTTCTTCGGCAACGATTTCATTTCCGTTACAAAGCAAGACGGCACGGACTGGAACCACATAAAACCTGCGATTCTCGGCGCAATCATGGAACATTTCCAGTCCGGGCAGGCCGTGCTGGCGGCAGATGCGGAAAAATCCGGTCACAGGTCCGATGACGGGCCCGATTCAGAAATCGTCGCCCAGATCAAGGAACTTCTGGACACCAGGGTGCGCCCTGCGGTCGCCCAGGACGGCGGCGACATAACCTTTTACGGATTTGATCGCGGCGTCGTCTACCTTCATATGCAAGGTGCATGTGCGGGCTGTCCATCGTCGACAATTACCCTGAAGATGGGAATCGAGAACCTCCTGCGGCACTACATTCCGGAAGTCACCGAGGTCTGTCCGGTTGCGGCGTGATCGCACCGTTCTTGCGTTCGATACAGCACGCGAGCATTGCGCCGCAATTCTGGTCTCCGGTGGTGAACCCGTCGGCCACGTGATCGATTTCATGAAACGGGGTCAAGCCGAACGGCTTTTCCCGATGCTGGAAGACTTCCTTGGAGCCAGGCGAATTTCGTGGAGCGACCTCGCCGCCATCGGCGTCGGCACGGGACCCGGGACCTTTACCGGTACCAGAATCGCTGTCTCTGCAGCTCGGGGTTTGGCGTTGGCACTTGGCATACCGGCCATCGGGTCGAGCAGGTTCGAAGCGGTTGCGTTCCTGGCGCATGAATCCGGAATTGCCGGCAGTGGCGACAGAATTCTCTGCGCGGTTGATCTGCAGTTCAACCGGATTGCAACGCAGGCGTTCACGGCCGCTCCAATCCCAAAAGGACTCGATGAGCCCCTCGTGCGCGACACCTGCGCATTTGAAGCCGAAAAAGGGACTTCGGCGACGACGGCCACTTCAAGTGCCGGCGAAATCTCTCTGTTTCGGGAGCTGTCCGGGGATGTGCCCGGTTTTCTCACAACCCTCGGCATGCTGACCTGGACGAAGCTCGTCGAAGGCGGTACCTACCCGCGTCCCCTGCCCCTCTATCTTCGACCTCCCGCGGCGACCCCGGCAATGCCGTCGGCCGTCCGTTCCGGCCGACCGGGATGACGACCGAGCTGATCCCGAGCATTTCCGGACATCGACGCGACATCGCGCGGCGGTCGATTGCTCAAGAAACCGGTTGACGAGAAACCGGTCGTCAATGCTAAACGACTCGTGCACATGAACGCCCGGCGGACTGGTCCGGCGGGCCTGGTTTCATCCAACGATGCATCAACGAACAGGGGGAAGAAATGACAACGTTCAGGACCGTCCTAGGCTCAATCGCCGGCCTCGTGCTTGCGACGGCAGTGCAGGCCGAGGGACCTGCAATCATTTATGATGTCGGAGGAAAATTCGACAAGTCGTTCAACGAAGCTGCCTACAACGGCGCAGAAAGATTCACCGCGGAAACCGGCATCGCGTACCGGGAATTCGAAATGCAATCGGAAGCCCAGCGCGAGCAGGCACTGCGCCGTTTCGCCCGTGCCGGCAACAACCCGGTCGTGATGACCGGTTTCGCGTTTGCATCGGCACTCGAAGCCGTGGCACCCGATTTTCCGGACACGAATTTCGCAATCATCGACATGGTCGTCGATCAACCGAATGTACGCTCGGTCGTCTACAAGGAACATGAAGGTTCATACCTCGTCGGCATTCTCGCGGCGATGGCAAGCAAATCCGGGAAAGTCGGGTTTGTCGGAGGAATGGACATCCCACTGATCAGGAGGTTTGCTTGCGGTTATGTGCAGGGCGTCAAGTCGGTCGATCCCGATATCGAGGTGTTCCAGAACATGACCGGAACCACAGCCAGCGCGTGGAATGACCCCGTTCGGGGCGGCGAGCTTGCCATGGCGCAAATCAACCAGGGCGCAGACGTGGTTTACCACGCGGCCGGTGGCACGGGCAGAGGAGTACTCCAGGCGGCTGCCGATGCAGGCGTTCTGGGGATCGGTGTCGACAGCAACCAGAACCATCTTCATCCAGGCAGCGTACTTTCATCGATGCTGAAGCGTGTCGATGTCGCTGTCTACAATGCGTTCAAGGATGGAACGTCAGGTGACTTCAAGACCGGATTCTCGGTTCTCGGGCTGTCTAACGATGGAGTCGGCTACGCTCTCGACGAGAACAATGCGGACCTGGTTTCGGACGACATGCGCATGGCAGCCGACACAGCCGCCGAGAAAATCATTTCGGGCGAATTAAGCGTTCATGACTACCTTTCCGACGAGAGCTGCCCGGTCATGTAAGCGTGCCTGATCGAGCAACGCAGTGTCGAGCCATCCGGTTTCGGGGCGACCGGACCTGGTCGCCCCGGCCATTGAACTGAGAGGTATTTCCAAGAGCTTCGGACCTGTCCGGGCGAATCGTGACATCGACCTTTCGATTGCGAAAGGCGAGATCCACGGAATCGTTGGAGAAAACGGCGCCGGGAAGTCCACGCTCATGGAGATTCTCTACGGGCATTATTCTGCCGATGCCGGGCAGATCTTCATAGACGGGCGGGAAACACCTATCCCCAACAGCGAAGCGGCCATTCGTGCAGGAATCGGGATGGTCCATCAGCATTTCATGCTGGTCGAGAACTTCACCGTGCTCGAGAATGTCGTGCTCGGCGCCGAAGACGGCTCGTTGCTCGCACCGTCGCTCGTCAGGGCGCGGACGCTGCTCGGGGAACTCGCCCATGAGTATGAACTTGAGGTCGACCCCAAGGCCGTCATCGAAGATCTCTCGGTCGGACTGCAGCAGCGCGTAGAAATCCTGAAAGCGCTCTACCGCAACGCCGACATTCTCATTCTCGACGAACCGACGGGTGTCCTGACGCCATCTGAAGCGGATCACCTTTTCCGGATTCTCCGCAACCTCCGAAATCAGGGGAAAACGATTCTCCTGATCACCCACAAACTTCGTGAAATCATGGATGTAACTGACAGTGTCAGCGTCATGCGTCGAGGAGAACTCGTGGCAACGCTCAGGACCTCCGAGACGTCGCCCGAAGAACTCGCCGAATTGATGGTCGGGAGAAAGGTTCTTCTCAGGGTCGAAAAGCAACCATGTCAACCGGGCGATATCCTCCTCGATGTCGAAAACCTCTCGGTGACCGACAGAAACGGGCTGCGGCGACTGAAAGAGATCTCGTTCAACGTCCGGGCCGGGGAGATTTTCGGAATCGCCGGCGTCGCCGGCAACGGACAGTCGGAGTTGCTTGCCGTCCTTGGCGGTATCACGTCCGGGTCCGGCAATGTGCGCGTCAAGGGCGCGGAAATCGAAGTCGAGCGCGCCGACGGCCAGTCACGCCGCGCAGCCGGTATCGCTCACGTCCCCGAAGACCGGCACCGGCTGGGCCTGATCATGGAATTCGCCCAATGGGAGAACTCGGTTTTCGGCTACCATGTCGTTGACCGGTACTGCCGCCGTTTCGGACTGACAAACAGGCGCACGATATTCGAGGCCGCGGAGGCAAAGATCGAAAAGTACGACATTCGGCCAGCGAACCGAAACCTGAGTGCCAGCCGGTTCTCCGGCGGGAACCAGCAGAAGATCGTGATTTCGCGGGAATTCGAACGCGACCCGGATATCCTGATCGTCGGCCAGCCGACCCGGGGCGTGGATATCGGTGCGATCGAATTCATCCATCGCCAGATCGTCGCTCTCCGCGATGCCGGAAAGGCGATCTTGCTGATTTCCGTGGAACTTGACGAGATTCTCTCGCTCACCGACCGGGTTGCCGTCATGTTCGACGGATCGATCTCGAGCGACGAGTTGACCTCGCGGACCGACGAGCGTGAGCTTGGCCTCTTGATGGCGGGTCTTGCTCATGATTTCGAAACCGCGAGGGAACACATGTCCCCGGGGCAGTCTTCTTCAGCGGAGTCGGGGCGATGAATGACCGGACGCGCGGCTGGATACGGCTGTTTCTTGTCCCGTTCCTGAACCTCGTGCTCGCATTCGTGGTGGCCGGGCTTGTCGTCCTCATGATCGGCGAGAACCCGCTGCGTGCCTTGAGGATTCTCCTGACGGGCGCCCTCGGGAGCAGCTACGGGATCGGATACACGCTCTATTATGCAACCAGCTTCACGTTTACCGGCCTTGCGGTTGCGATCGCCTTTCACGGGAGCCTGTTCAACATTGGCGGCGAAGGACAGGCCGGTGTTGCAGGAATCGGTGTTGCAGTCGTCTGTCTGAGCATTGTCGGCGATACGCACTGGGTGCTCGCGTTCCCACTGGCCATCGCCGGCGCGGCCTTTGCCGGTGCCGCATGGGCCGCCATTCCGGCGTATTTGCAGGCCAGCCGCGGCAGTCATGTCGTCATCACGACGATCATGTTCAACTTCATCGCTTCGGCCCTTCTGGTCTACCTGCTCGTCAATGTCCTGAAAGTCGAAGGATCCATGGCACCGGAGAGCCGGAAATTCGGCGACGGCGCGCGCATGCCGTTCATGCACGAACTGGCCGGCTGGATCGGCATCCGGATATCGCGAACACCCATGAACATATCGTTCCTGCTGGCCGTCGCATGCACGTTCCTGACCTGGGTCCTGATCTGGCGAACCCGTCTCGGATACGAAATCCGCGCCTTTGGGCAATCCGAAACTGCCGCGGTATATGCCGGGATTTCACCGGTGCGCATCACCATGGCCACCATGCTGCTGTCGGGCGGAATGGCGGGGCTCATGGCGCTGAACACCGTCATGGGAGAGGCAAGCCGCCTGGTCCTGGATGCCGTCCAGGGGGCGGGCTTCGTCGGAATTGCCGTTGCCCTGATTGGCCGATCGCATCCTGTCGGCGTCTTTCTCGCGGCGATCCTGTTCGGAATCCTCTACCAGGGAGGCGCGGAACTCGCGTTTGAAATGCCCGCGATTTCACGCGAGATGATCGTCGTCATCCAGGCGCTGGTCATATTGTTCACGGGGGCCCTCGAAAACCTTGTGCGCTTCCCCGTCGAGGGATTCCTCCGCAAATTCCGGGAGGCGGGAAACTGATGGACTTTCTCGTCTTCCTCCAGCTGCTCGATTCCAGCCTGAGACTGGCGACACCGTTCTTGCTGGCCTGCCTGGCCGGGCTGTTTTCGGAACGGGCGGGAATTTTCGACATCGGTCTCGAAGGCAAGATGCTTGCGGGGGCCTTTTGTGCGGCAGCGGTCGCCGCCACCACCGGATCAGCCTGGGCAGGTCTGGCGGCCGGTACCGGAGTCTCCGTAGCCCTTGCGATCCTTCACGGCTTCGCCTCGATCACGCTTCGCGGAAACCAGTTGATCTCCGGCGTCGCGATCAATTTTCTGGCGTCGGGAATGACTGTTCTCATCGGTCAAAGCCTGTTCCGCCTCGGAGGCCAGACGCCCCAGCTCAAGGGCGACGCCCGATTTACCGAGATTTCGCTTCCCCTGGCCGAGACGCTGCAGAACATCCCCTTGATCGGCCCTGTCTACCATGACCTGGTGTCCGGCCATAATGTCATTGTCTACATGGCACTGTTCGCAGTGCCGCTGACATGGTGGGTGCTGTTCAGGACCCGGTTCGGTCTCCGGCTTCGGGCGGTTGGCGAAAACCCCGGCGCGGTCGACACGGCCGGGATTTCGGTCATCTTTCTGCGTTTCCAGGCCGTGATCATTTGCGGAATTCTCTGCGGAATTTCGGGGGCATACCTGTCGCTCGGGACCTCCGCGGCCGGTTTTGTCAAGGACATGTCGGCGGGCAAGGGATTCATTGCCCTCGCGGCCCTGATCTTTGCCAAGTGGCAACCGTTGAACGCGCTTTATGCCTGCCTTCTCTTCGGGTTTCTCGAGGCGATCGGAACCAAATACCAGAACGTCGACGTATTCGGTCTCTTCGTCCTGCCGGTCCAGTTCATGCAGGCCCTGCCCTACATCCTCACGGTCGTCATTCTTGCCGGGTTTGTCGGCAAGGCAATTCCCCCGCGGGCCGGCGGCCAACCGTACGTCAAGGAAGAATAGTCTTGCCGTCCTCTTCCGGTCACGGACGACCAGGCCCTGAACAGGTCGACGCCTGCCTGCGCCTGCTTGAACGTGCATTTTGCAAGACGGACATAGACATCGCGCTCGTACTCGGTTCAGGTCTCGGCGATGTTGCAAACATCATCGATGGCGACGGCGTGGGCTTCGACGCGTTGCCCGGATTTCCGGCGACCGGTGTCTCGGGACACGCGGGACGGCTGAAAATCGGCACCTGTGGAGGTTCCCGGGTCGCGGTCATGTCCGGGCGGGTGCATTTTTACGAGTCCGGTACAGCAGACGTGATGCGGTTTCCGCTCGAGGTTCTTCGTGGTCTCGGCGCGGAAACCCTGATTCTCACCAACGCCGCGGGGTCCCTGAATCGCGAGTTCCCGCCCGGGTCCCTGATGATGATCGACGATCACATCAACCTGTCGGGAATCAATCCGCTGACGGGAATCGGCGATGATCGGCGATTTGTCACCATGACAACGGCTTACGACCCGCAGCTCCGGTCCATGCTCGGGGAAGCAGCGGCGAACGCCGGAGTTTCCCTTGGTTCGGGCGTGTATGCCTGGGTGCCGGGGCCGAGTTTCGAAACTCCTGCCGAGATCAGGGCGCTCGGTATCCTGGGAGCGGACGCGGTCGGGATGTCGACCGTTCCCGAAGTCATCCTCGCGCGATACCTGGGGATTCGCGTCGCGGCGGTTTCAATTGTCACCAATCTGGCCGCCGGCCTCGGGGATGAGGAAATAACCCACGAACTTACCAAGGAAGTGGCTCCGATTGGAGCTGCCGCCCTTTCCGATGTCCTGCGGGAGTTCTGTCACGGTTTCCGAACCGTCCGGTAAACGATCGAACCGGACCGCCGCACATTGCCATAGGCACGGACATGTGGCCGGCATGCCGAATTTACGGCTCCGCCTTCATCTTCGTCCGGTCCGTTTGCCGTCCCCGCCCACCGGGATTCGAATGCAGGACCAAAACTGAGGATCAGGAACCATGTCGCGCCAATCCAGCCAAGATTTTCAACCCGTTTCCGGTCTGGACCTCCCGCGGTTTGCCGGGGTTCCGACGTTCATGCGATTGCCACATCTGACGATCGAGCACGAGAGAGTCGCCGAAGTCGACATTGGACTCATCGGCGTTCCCTGGGATGCCGGAACGACCAACCGCCCCGGCCCGCGACACGGTCCAAGGCAGCTTCGCGACTACTCGACGATGATTCGCTCCACCAATCCGTTTAACAGGATCAGTCCCTTCGAAATCGCCAACTGTGCCGACCTTGGCGATGTTGCGGTCAATCCCGCCGATGTTCAGGATACCATGAACCGCATTACCGAATTCTATCTCGGGGTCCTCGAGAAAAACATCGTTCCCGTGACCGCAGGGGGCGACCACCTCGTGTCGTTGCCGGTTCTGAGGGCGTTGGCAAAGGACGGTCCCGTCGGAATGATCCACATGGACGCCCACACGGACCTGTTTCATTCGTATTTCGGCGGCAGTCTCTATACCCACGGAACGCCTTTTCGCCGCGCGATCGAGGAAGGATTGCTCGACCCTCGCCGGGTCATTCAGATCGGAATCCGCGGAACCATGTACGACGACGAGGACATCACCTTCGGACAACGGGAGGGAGTCACGATCGTTACGGTCGACGAGCTCTTCGCGCGCGGCATCGATGATGTCATGGCGGAGGCCCAAACGGTTGTCGGCAGCTCCCCGACGTACTGCTCGTTCGATATCGATTTCATCGACCCCGCATATGCGCCCGGTACCGGAACACCGGAAATCGGCGGCCCGACTTCTTACCAGGCTCAACAGGCAGTTCGAGGCCTTGAGGGTATCAACCTGATCGGAGCCGACCTGGTGGAAGTTTCTCCTCCGTTCGACCCCGGCGGCGGTACCGCGTGGCTGGGGGTTTCGATCATGTTCGAACTCATGTGCATTCTGGCAAGCCGCATCGACGCTCGCAGGGTTAGGGACTGACGGGAGGACGGGGGACCCGTGTCGCAAATGGAGAGCAAATTGATTTTCGGGTCAACCGGCCGGTAAGCGACGAATTCGGCCATCTGTGCCCAGGCTCGGCCATGGTGTTGGCGCATGCATCGGATCGCAAGCAGGCATTGCCGATGCCACGAGAACTTCCGCACCCCGTCCGGCAGCTGACGCTACGGCGGCGGGGTCGCCGGCGTCTCGATTCCGGCGCGCCGGGCAACCTTGGCGAGAGCGCGATCCAGAGTGGCCAATGGAAGTTTCATGCGCAGTGCCAGGTCAAGGTAGGTCGCATCGTAAATGGACAGTTCATGCTGTCTTGCCAGGTCAAGGGTGGCCGACCAGACGCGCGCTACGGATACTGGTTCGACCTCGATGGGCAACGCATCCAGCATTGCGCAGATACGCGGCCACTCGTCGATGCCGATGCGGTTCCGCCTGGCAGCGGCGAGCAATACGCTGCCAACCTCCACTGGCCAGAGTGACGGCACAAAGGCGCGGTCTTCAATGAGCGAATCCCGCAGTCGGCCGGTTGCATCGGAGGCCTCGTCCGGGAAGACCCATGCCATGGCCACCGAACAATCAAGGACGAACGCCATCAGTGCCTGCGTGCCTCCTCGATGATGCGCCGCACCGGGGTCTTGAGACTGTGTGTCCGCTGGAATTCCTTCAAAGAGTTGATTGCGGATCGCACCTTGACAGAATCCTGTGGCTGGAACGGGATCAGTTCGGCCACGGGATGGCCGTGCCTTGTAATGACGAACCGCTCGCCCGCGCCGACGCGCTGAAGCAGTTGCGGCAGACGGGTTTTCGCCTCGAAAGAACCAATTTCCGGCATGGCATTCACCTCCTTGTCGGACAATATCAGACCAGACACAATCTGGTCTAAACAGATCGAAAGTTCAAGTGTGCCATTACCGGTTCAGATTCGGAATGCCCCGGCTTTGACCCCTTTTCGTCCCATCCGGGAAACGGTTTGACAGCAGACTTGCGGACAAATCGATCGCCCGGACAGACCGGAGAGATAGCATGACGTCACTCGGAGACATCATGGGGTGAAGCCGGGATAGAGCCTTGATCCACGACAGGACGTGCCGTGGGCACATCATCAAAGATGTCGTCTCGGGCGCGTAGACGGCAAAACCGAAGACCGACGAAGCGCTCAGAAGATTCCACGAGAGCAACGCTGCCGCCGTCGGGTGCAAATTTGCCATGGCGACATTTCCTTGGCTCACACTGCAAAGATTTGGTGGATTGGTGCGGCGTTGCCATCACCGCCAGAGCGTTCCGTGCATGGCCGAAACGGCCTGAATACTCGGCCGCGCGAGAGCGGTGAGTTGCGAAAGGAACATTCCCAAAATCCTCAGATGGTGACAAGATTCCGTGCCAATTTGGATTTGTGTCATCTCGAACGGCCAGAACGCGTCGAAAACACCAATTCAGGGTGTTTCGCGGCGGCGAAACCCCTCGATCTACGCCAAATCATGTCGCCATGCCGGATTCACACTCCCGCCGTCCGCCACGTCTCCAATAGTTGAGGTTGATCCTGACGTGACATATAGGTTCGCGATCAATCCCGGTGACAGGCTGGTCGAAGCTTATCACCCAGCTACGGACATTCCCCGACGGAAAGCCGCGCATGCTTCCATTCGGCCTAAGTTTCGAGATGATCGTCGTTCTCGGCGTTCTCGCGTTCACCGTCTTTCTTTTCGTATCTGAAATCGTCCGCGTCGATCTTGCGGCAATTCTCGTCATGGTACTACTCGGCGCCCTGAGTTATCTGCCCGGGCTTGGAGGCATTGTCGACGTCAATTCACTGTTCGACGGGTTCGCCTCGAACGCGGTCATTTCCATCATCGCGGTGATGATCATTGGCGCCGGGCTGGACCGCACCGGCATCATGAGCAGGGTAGCCGCCACCATCCTTCGCATGGGCGGGTCATCGGAAAAGCGGATCATTCCGATTGTCTCCGGATCGGTCGGTGTCATCTCCGGCTTCATGCAGAATGTCGGGGCCGCATCACTGTTTCTGCCGGTTGTGAGCCGAATATCTGCCCGCTCCGAGTTGCCGCTAGGCAGGCTTCTGATGCCAATGGGATTCTGCGCGATCCTCGGAGGAACAATGACCATGGTCGGGTCATCGCCGTTAATCCTCCTCAACGACCTGATCGTTTCGACCAACAGGACCCTTTCGGATGACCTCAAGATGGAAACATTTCACATGTTTTCCGTCACGCCCGTCGGCTTTGCGCTGGTTCTGACCGGGATACTCTATTTCGTGCTGTTCGGCCGGTGGGTTCTGCCCGGAAAGTCCAAGAAGGACGAAGCGACCACGGCCCAATCGGTGAAAGACTACGTGAAGCGGCTTTACGGATTGAAAGCCGACATCTTCGAAGTGGTCATTCCCGAAGGTCATCTCCTGGTGGGTCAGACGCTCGCCGACATGATGGAGGCCTATCACCTCTACATTATCGGCACGTACCACCATGGGCAAAAATGGCTTGCGCCCCCCGTCGACACCACGATTGTCGCTCCTTGCCGGCTGGCGATTCTCGGACGCCGAAAGGTCATCCAGGAGATTGCCGACGTCTATGATCTCAGGATCGAGGACAGGCTCAAGGTCTTCAACGAGGAATTTTCCCCTGCCCAGTCCGGCATCGCCGAAATCGTCATTCCACCGAATTCGCGGGTGATCGGGAAGACGGCTCGAGACCTCCTGTTTCGGAAGACGTTTGGTCTGAACCTGCTCGCCATACACCGGGTTGAAGAAACCCTGAGCTACGTCGAAACCGAAGATCACCCGGCCACGGTGATAGGCAAGGTTCCCTTCCAGGCCGGCGACACGCTGGTCGTCCAGACCCAATGGACGAGGTTGACCCGCCTCAAGAACAACTCGGACTTTGTCATCGTGACTTCGGAATTCCCACAGGACGAAGTCCGTCCCAAAAAGGTTGGCTGGGCGCTGTTCTTTTTCCTCATCGCCATTTCTCTCGTCCTGTTCACCGACGTTCGGCTTTCCCTCTGTCTTCTGACAGGAGCTGCAGGAATGATCGTGACAGGCGTGTTGTCGGTTGACGAAGCCTACCATTCCGTGGGCTGGAACACGGTCTTTCTGCTTGCCGGCCTGATTCCGCTGGGCCAGGCAGTCCAGAGCACCGGAACCGCGGAATGGATAGCGCAGCAGATATTGACCTTGCTGGAAGGATGGCCGATCTGGTCGCTCCAGGCCGGAATCGCCGCTTTGGCAACGGTCTTTACGCTCGTCATGTCGAACGTCGGAGCCACCGTGCTCCTTGTCCCCCTGGCGGTCTCCATAGCCCTGGCGTCCGGCGGTGACCCGGCGATTTTCGCCATGACCGTCGCGATTTCCACGTCAAACTCGTTCCTGATCCCGACCCACCAGGTCAATGCTCTGATCATGGGACCGGCCGGTTACCGGGTAGCGGATTTCATGAGAACCGGCGGCATTATGACCATTCTCTTTCTCGTCGTATCGCTCCTGATGATGAACCTGGTTTTCTAGGGCACGAAGGATGGCGCCTTTCGCCGACCCGCCGCTGCTCCGGGCCATGGCGGCATCGACAGGGATGGCGGATCGAACGGCCTGGATCAGGCTCCCCGCGGCTCGAGACCCAAACTCCCCTGAATATCGAGGTCCGACGTGTCGAGAGGCCGACCCGGCAACGCCAATGCGGCGTTGTGAACCCAGACAAGCCTTTTCTCCGCACGGGTGACGGCAACATAGGCGAGACGCTTCCAGAGCGGCAACTCGGCCTCGATCATGCCGGATCTTGACGCCGCGGTCAGGTCGGGGCCGAAGATCTGTACGGCCGGCCACTGCGACCCCTGCGACTTGTGGATGGTACAAGCCGCCCCATGCAGGAACACGCCGCCCATGTGCGCCGAAGACGCCATGAACGGCTCCGTCTCTCCCGGGAACTCGATCTTGATGATCGTTGGTACGGCGATGACCGGCTCGGGCGCCCCCATCATGTAAAGCCTCGAGAACCCGCGCCTCGCCGAACTGCCCAGGAACACCGCCTGGGCGCCCTTGATCACGCCACGCGTTTCAAGATCGAGGCGTTCCTTGCGGTATTTGCGCGAGATCTCCAGGCCGTCACAAATCAGCGGCTCGCCCGGCAGCAAGGCGTCCTGGGGAGCCTTGTGCCCTCGCCGAAACGCATCCAGCAGCCGTATTCGGCTGGAATTCCGCCAGCAAAGGACCGGCGAGCGCGCCATCAGTTCCGCATCGACCCGGCGTGAGAACCGAACGCGGTCATCGCGCGTGCTCAGGCGCCTGATCTTTGAAATGAACGATGGAAAGTCGGACCTGGGGTCAAGCAGGTCATGTGCGAGGTCAAGAATCGGATTGTCGCTCTCCTGGCGATGAATTCGGCTGAGAAGGAATGTCCGCATCAAGTCCGAACTTTCGAAAACCATGGATTTATCGTTGCTCACCGGTGCAAGTTGTGCCGGGTCGCCGAACAGCACGATCGTCGAGAAAATCCTTTTCAGGTCGTCCAACTGCCGAGCGTCCAGCATGGAGGCCTCGTCGACAAATCCGATATCCAGAGGTTCGTCGCGAAGTGCCCAACCCCTGATGAATTCCGCGGTACTGATGCCGGCGGCCGCGAAGGCCGCGGGAACCGAAGGGCTCACCCGATAGAATGACAGCACGCGCTCAAGAATCGAATCGCTGACCAGTGCAGTCGTCGGGCGCTTTTCCTTCCCCTCGAGCCAGGCTGCGATCTTGTCATACTCCGGATCGTACTCCGGCGTGTACATGATCCGGTGTATGGTGGTTGCGGGAACTCCGCGGTTCCTGAGAACGCTTGCCGCCTTGTTGGTCGGAGCGAGCACGGCGAGGGTTCGGCCGTCACCGGATTTTGGTGCTGCCTCGCTTTCGGAAACCGCCTTGACGCCAGCGGAAACAAGGGTTCTGACAAGTTCCGCCAGAAAAAACGTTTTGCCTGACCCCGCCTTTCCCAGAACGGCGACGATTTGCGGCGCGCTCTTTCGGCTCCGTCTGGTTCTTTGCCGCCGCCTTTCCAGGTCAATGCCGGCATCCGAGAAAATCTCGACAAACGACTGGTAGGCCACAGACTGGTCATCCGAAAACTGCGGTAATCTCTCACGATTCTCCGGCATCGGATCAGTCGATCATCGAGAAGGCCGAGTGCGCCGGCGGTCGGCAAACGCGTCCAGGGGCATTTCTCCGGCGGGTCGAGTCCGGGGTGTTCCTGTCAGTCCGCATTTGCGAATCCCGGCTGCTCGAACCGGATGCGGTTCGGGCAAGATTGGCCCCTTCGTTCACGGTTTCTCCTGTTGCGCCGCCGAGATCACTTCGGCCAACTCGCTTCAAGTGCATCCTCGATCGTCCTCAAACCGGTTGTTGGAGCATTGACGAGAACGGCCATGTTTCCGGGTTTGTGCTCATTCCGCATCATTTTCATATGCGCGTCCGGTATCTGTCCCCAGGGATAGACTTCGGACATGCACGGATCGAGACGTCGGTCCAACATAAGCTTGTTGGCGCGCGATGCCTGCATGAGATTGGCAAAATGACTTCCCTGAACCCTCTTCTGGTGCATCCAGAGGTATCGCGCATCGATCGTCAGATTGTACCCTGTTGTCCCTGCACAAATGACCACCATGCCACCACGTCTGACCACGAATGTCGAAACCGGGAAGGTCGCTTCGCCCGGATGTTCGAACACCATGTCGACATTGTTTCCCTTGCCGGTGATGTTCCAGATCGCCTTGCCGAATTTTCGCACTTCGGCGAACCATTTCCGGTATTCCTCGGAGTTGACTTTCGGGAGTTGCCCCCAACAGTTGAACTCGGTCCGGTTGATCACCCCTTTCGCGCCCAGGGAATGGACGAACTCGCGCTTGCTCTCGTCGGAAATGACCCCGATCGCATTGGCCCCGGCGGTGTTGATCAGCTGAATCGCGTATGAGCCCAGTCCGCCCGACGCCCCCCAGACCAGGACATTCTGGCCCGGCCGCAGGACATGCGGCCGATGACCGAAGAGCATCCTGTAGGCCGTCGCGAGCGTAAGCGTATAGCACGCGCTTTCCTCCCAGGTGAGGTGGCGGGGTCGCTGCATGAGCTGTTGGGCCTGGACATTGGTAAACTGGGCAAACGATCCGTCAGGCGTTTCGTAGCCCCAGATTCTCTGGCTCGTCGAATACATCGGGTCTCCCCCGTTGCATTCCTCGTCGTCTCCGTCGTCCTGGTTGCAATGGATGACGACCTCGTCCCCGACTTTCCAGCGCCGGACCCTGTCCCCGACAGCCCAGACGATTCCGGACGCATCCGACCCGGCGATGTGATACTCGGCTCCGTGAATGTCGAACGGTGAAACCGGGACGCCCAGGCCGGCCCAGACACCGTTGTAGTTGACGCCGGCCGCCATCACCATGACCAGCACCTCGTGGCTGTCGAGTTTCGGGACATCGACGACTTCGGCCTTCATGGCATCGACCGGTTCACCGTGCCGCTCGCGCCTGATCGCCCATGCATGCATTTTTTGGGGCACGTGGCCGAGCGGAGGGATTTGCCCGACCTCGTAGAGCGGTTTCTTCGGGCAGTTCGGATCGAAATCCCACTTCGCCATATCAATGTCCTTTCGTTGGGTTCCACCGGTCCACTGACCGTACCGGTTGGTCATCGACTCCCGCGGCCCCGCTCATGGTTGACGGCGCCATTCCGGCTCCTGATCACTCATTCCTTCGAGAGGCAACAGGCAAATCGCAGGCAGAATGACGCTTTGACCAGGATGTTCGCCGGAGGCTCTCACCCTTGCAGCGCCGGGACAATCTGTTTCTTGCGTGAAACAATTCCCGGAAACACGACCGTGTCACTCTCGGACGTGACGCCAAAGGCCGACTCGACGATCGAGCGAACCCTGTCGTTGGGAATGAGAAGGGTGGCTTCCTCGCCGAGAATATCGATGACGAAAACGAGAATTTCCTCGACTTCGTCCTCCGATGAGACGCTGGCCATGCTTCCAATCAGTTCGTTCTTGCGTTCCAGAATTCCCGACGGGCTGGTTGTCTCGAGCACCGTTATCCGGAACTTTCCCTTGGGGGTGTCGTAGATCTTTGAATCCAGGCGCAACAACTCGCTGGCGGAGAGGTGGGAAACGTCCGACTTGGCAGCAAACAATTCCGCGGCATGGTCTGAAATCCCGACGCCGAGTTCGGTTGCGAGCCGAAGAGCCAGTTCCCTGTCCTCGTTCGTCGTCGTAGGGCTTCGAAACTCGAGAGTATCGGAAATGATGCATGACAGCATCACGCCCTTGATCGACCCGGGCGCTTCGGCGAGCGCGTCTCCCATCACTCCGGCAATCACCGTCGCCGTCGCCGCCACGGGCCGGACGATAAACTCGATCGGCTGGCTCGTCTGCAGGCCTCCCGCAATCAGGTGATGATCCATGACAGCCACGATATTCGCCGAATTGATTCCGTCCGGCAGTTCAGCCGGGTTGTTCGTATCGACTATTCCAACGTCATCCCCGGCCTCGATTCTCCCGAGCAGGGCAGGACAGTCGAGATTCCAGCAATCGAGGACGAATTTTGCCTCCGCGTTCGGCTCGTCCTGAACGAATGGGGCAGCTTGCTGCCCCCTCACCTCGTTGAGATACCAGGACCAGATGATTGCCGAACCTGTTGCATCGGTATCAGGGGCCTTGTGTCCGAAAACCTTGATCATGCCGTTTACTCTCCGAGCTGAAGGGCCGCAGAAAGTGGTTCCCATAGTGGCTTTCCACAGAAAAGTTAATCAAATGTTGTCGGTGTGACAGGCGGAAATTGCCGAAATCCCCGACGAATCCAGTCACAGTCATGCGGAACATTCAGGCTTTTGGCGGAGGCTGACCGTATCGCCACATCCTGCGCACCAGGCCCCCAACGCCTTCCAGCAATCGATCCAAGGCATCGTACAGCAAGCTCAGGCATCCGCATTGCCTTCGAGTGGTAGCCGGAAGCCCGGATCGGCGAAAGCGGAAGTGACGGTCTCACAATCCTTTTCCGAGACACCTACGCGGCGGGAAACCTCGTACCAGGTACTGGCAACCTGCATTTCCATCGCGACAATGATCACCTGTGCTTGAACGCGTTCAAGGTGGAAACGCGCCCATTGCGAGAGCAGGTTATCGGCATGGGCGCAGCGGCCAAGGACGCCGCAGTTCATCGCAAGATCGCGACGCTCCAGGCTGATCGGCATGGACGGCGTCAGGTCGCATGCGGGAGAAAGCCGCCAATCCTTCGCTTTCGCGATCGCGGCATGATTGCGCAGGTGGTCATCGGAGTTCGAAATCTGTGCGTTGAAGACCATGCGCCGAAACAGTTCGGCGGTTTCTCTTCCTGGGTCGATGCACATCCGGCGCAACTCATCAGCGAGCAGAACATAGGACCAGCGGTCCCTTTGCTGGCGCGTGTCCTCGGCGCGCGGGATAGTCAGGCCGCTGATCATTCGTGCGCGCAGATGGCCGCCGCCGGTCTTCTCGCGGTCGAAGCGTCTGACGAGCGGCACGTCGCGATCACCGACCGTCTGCACGCGGCTGTGCAATGTCATTAGGCCGCGGGCTTTTGCGCGTTCGAGCATCGCGTGTTCCACCCGCGCATGCTTCCATCTGTCATCCGGACGATTGAACATTGCGACCCGGAGGCCGTTCATGTCCTCGACCACGGTCTTGGGACGCGCACCGCCCATCGACGTGCCGATCAGCATCAGGTCTTCCACCTGCCGCGCTTCCGGGCCGTCGGCGATGACTGCGTCGGCCAAGGTCAGCAGTTCATCGAGATCAAGCGTCTTGTTGAATTCGCGCTTTGGCGCGGGCGACTCCAGGCCAAGACCGAATCCCAATGCCCCGGCCCGGTCGTCCGGGGCATGGAGCAGGCAGTCGATCTCGCCGAGCCAAGCCCCGCCTGCGTGTGTTTCGAAAACGCGCCGCTCCCAGTCGTCGGGACAGGAATCGCCTAACGCACCAAACGTGCCATTGAGTTTAGTCGTGCGACAGGTCGCGGTTCCCAGCTTGAGTTCGAGCGGGGCGATCGGAACAACGTCAGGATTGCCGAGATAGTTCTTCCCGTAGACGAAGCGGCCGACCGTGATTATGGGAACCAAACGGTTATGTGAATCTTGAATCCCAGGTGTCTGTCAT
>JAPOVX010000286.1 GCA_026707935.1 Paracoccaceae bacterium | reverse complement strand
AACTGATCGAAAGCTGGCGGCGTGACGCGCCGTCAACCCATCGATATAAGTCCCATAATAATGGCCAAACGTACGGCCAAGGCTGCAGTTTATGATGCGCCGAATACACCGTTCGAAATCCGCAATTATCCGACGCGCGACGTGCGCAGCGATGAAGTCCTGGTCCGCATTTCGATGTCGACGATCTGCCGGTCGGACATCCATTCCCGGGAAGGCCATCGGCCCAACCCGTGTCCCGGAATTCTCGGCCATGAGATTGTCGGCGTCATCGATCAGCTGGGCGAGGACACAAAGCGCGACATGCGTGGCGATTCGCTGAGCGTAGGCGATCGGATCACCTGGACGGAATATATCCATCACGGAGAGTCCGACTACCGCGATGTCCACGACATGCCGCAGAAATCGAATAGCGTGCGCAAATATGGCCATGATCTGGTCGAAGAGGATCCTCATTTCCTGGGTGGCTTTGCCGAATATTGTTATGTCGTGCCGGTCACCGGGATCCTCAAGCTTCCCGATGAACTGAGCGACGAGGAAGCGACGCCGATCAATTGCGGCGTTGCCACAATGGCTTCCGTGACCGAAGCCTCGGAAATCGGCATGGGTGACGTCGTCACTATCCAGGGGCTCGGTCTGCTGGGCCTGTATGGTTGTGCAATGGCCAAAGCGCGCGGCGCGCGGCGTGTAATCGGGTTGGACTCTGTTAAGGACAGGTTGAAGTCAGCCAAGAAGTTCGGTGCCGATTTCACCATAGATATCTCCGACCGCAGCGAAGACGACGACGTCGATGCAGTACGCAAACTCGCCCCGCCGGACGGCGTCGATGTCGTCATCGAGGATTGCGGTGTGCCGGATGTCGTTGCTGCAGAGCTGGAAATGTTACGGATCGGCGGTCGTTACACGCTCGGTGGCATCGTGACGCCTGACGCCAATGTCACTGTCGATGCCGATTTGTTCGTCAAGAAGTGGGTCACTCTCAAGGGTATTCATAACTACCATCCGCGTCATTCGATACGGGCGCTTGATTTCGTCGTCGCCAATCGAGATCGCTTCCCCTTCAAGGACATCGTTGATTCCAGGTTCAAGCTCACTGATCTCAATGAGGCCGTCAAGCGCGCATCGGAGCATAGCGTTTTGCGCGCGGCGTTCACCCCTTAAACCCAAGGAGCAGGCACAATGGCAGCCACTACTCCCGATCTCGGATTCAAACCGAAGGGCCTTTATATCGGCGGGGAGTGGAAACGGGCGCGCTCCGGCGAAACCATCGTCACGAAAAACCCGGCCAACGCCGATGTCCTCGGTGAGGTCCCCATCGCCAATGAAGATGACGTCGACGACGCTGTGCAAGCGGCCAAGGGCGCATTCCCTGAATGGGCGGCGATGCCGATCACGGAACGGGCCAAATTCCTGAACAGCCTGGCGAACGCGGTAGACGAGAATTCCGATCAACTCGCCCTGATGGATTCCGTCGACAGCGGCAATGCGATTTCGGCCATGCGCGGCGACATGAAATGTACGTCCGATGCGTTGCGTTACTTTGCCGGGTTGATGACCGAGATCAAGGGCGAGACCCTTTCCCGCGAACAGGGACATTTGAACCTGACGATGCGCCAGCCTTATGGCGTTGTCGCCAAGATCAGCCCGTTCAATCACCCTTTCCGCTTTTGCGCCGAAAAGGCGGCAGCCCCGCTGGCTGCAGGCAACACTGTCGTCATCAAGGGGTCCGAGCAGGCGCCCCTCTCAAGTCTGAAACTTGGAGAATTATGCAATGGGATTCTTCCGCCGGGCGTCGTCAACATCGTGACGGGCGACGGCAAAACCGGGTCTGCCATGGTCCGCCACCGCGATGTATCGCGGGTCGGCTTCATCGGTTCTGTTGAAACCGGGCGGATCATCGCCGGGGAAGCGGCAGAGGGCTTGAAAGAGGTCACGCTGGAGCTTGGCGGAAAGAACCCCATCATCATTTTCCCCGACGCCGCCCCCGTGAAAGCCGCCGGCGCCGTCATCAGCGCCATGAACATGACACGGCAAGGACAGTCCTGTTCTTCGACGTCGCGCGTTCTGGTGCACAAATCCCTGCATGAAGTTCTGGTGGCCGAACTGGCCCGCAAGGCGGACGCCATTCAGATCGGGTTCCCCTGGCTGGAGGGGGCGGAGATGGGGCCGATTGTGTCACAGCAACAATATGACCGGATTCTCGGCTTTATCGCCTCGGGCATTGAGCAGAAGGCGAAACTGGTCACCGGGGGCGGGCCGCCCGACGACGCCGATCTGAAGGAAGGTTTCTTCATCGCGCCGACCGTGTTCGACAAGGTTACATCGGAGATGAAAATTGGCAGCGAGGAGATTTTCGGACCCGTCATGTCGATCATGTCCTGGTCGGACGAGGACGAGATGATCGATATAGCCAACGGTGTCATGTACGGCCTCACAGCCGCCATTTTCACCAACGATTTCGCAGCAGCCATGCGCACGGCGGAGCGCATCGAGGCCGGATATGTCTGGATCAATTCAATTGGTCGCTATCTCGGCGCGCCCTATGGGGGCTGGAAGCAAAGCGGCCTGGGCAAGGAGGAGTGTTTCGAAGAACTGCTCAGCTACACGCGCGTGAAGAATGTCAATATGCGCTGGTGAGCGAACCAGGGCGAATTTTTC
Organism: Paracoccaceae bacterium; assembly: GCA_026707935.1. Taxonomy (GTDB): domain Bacteria; phylum Pseudomonadota; class Alphaproteobacteria; order Rhodobacterales; family Rhodobacteraceae; genus JAPPHA01. The sequence goes on along the minus strand of JAPOVX010000286.1, from coordinate 679 downwards.
TGTGAGTGACCGGCCTTTTCTGCGTGGCTTTTTCTCAGGGCGACTTCATTGTCCGCCCGATGACCGGCGCGCGGTGATTTGGGGCTGGCCGTTTCAGCCGACACCAACCAGGATATTGTTCTTGATGTGGCGGCGTGCTGGCCATGATGATTCTTCCGTCGCCGGATTCGTCCATCGACCTGCGCGCGGTCACGGTGCGCCCGACCCGTGGCGGGCGTAAGCACCGGCTCTGGGACCGCCTGATCGAGGAGCATCACTGCCTGCGGTTCCACTGCATCGTCGGCAAGGGCCCGTGCCATGTCGCGCTGTACGGCGAGACCTGGCTCGCGCTGGTCGGCTGGCAGCCGGGCGCGTTCAAGCTGGCCGAACGCGACCGCTGGATCGGGTGGTCGCAGGAGCAGCAGTTCCGGCCTGCACCTGGTCTGCAACAACTCCCGTTTCGTCTTCCTCACCCCCGGACGGGTGCCGAACCTGGCGTCCCGCGTGCCGGGCCTGAGCCTGCGCCGGCTGTCCGCCGACATCGAGGTCGTGCACGGCTGCCCGGCCTTCCTCGCGGAAGGTTCACGGGCGCCTGCTGCCGCGCGTCGAACTGGCGCGCGGCAGGCGCTGCCCGCTAAGAGCTTGACCTAAACTGGTCCGAGATCGGACGGTCCGAGCCCCGAAATGTCTCCAGTCTTTC
>JAPOVX010000193.1 GCA_026707935.1 Paracoccaceae bacterium | reverse complement strand
ATAGTAGCCCTCTCAAATTGTCACATCATCGCGTGACTTGGTAATTCAGGCTAGGCGGGCGCCGCCCCGGACACGAACCTCAAGGAAAATCGCCGTTCATGCATTCCAGCCGCACCTGGAGGCCGGGGCTACCTGATTCCCTTGAGTTTCGTCATCACATGCGTCATGCCGCCGTCGATCGTTATGGACTCGCCGGTGATGTAACCCGCGGCGTCCGAGGCGAGGAACACGATGACATCCGCAACGTTCTCTGGACGACCCAGCCGGCCGAGCGCGACCCGCGCCGCCAGTGCATCCTCCACGCCCGTCATGTCTTTCTGCCGCGATTCCAGCATCGCCGTCTTCACGATTCCCGGATTGACGCAATTGACCCGAATGCCCTTCGGCCCCCAGTCAGCGGCGAGTGCCCGCGTCATCGCGTCCATTGCACCCTTGGTCGCCGCATATGCCAGTCTCCCGACGGGTCCTCTCAGGCTGGCCACGGAAGAAACATTCACGATCGAACCACCGCCTCGTTCGATCATCGCAGGGCCAAGCCCGATCGCAAGCATGAGTTGCGAGCGGAAATTCACCGCGAAAATCCTGTCCAGTTCTGCCTCGGCGAGTTCTTCCGGCTCGCCCCTGATCGCAAAGCCGGCATTGATGACCAGTACATCCACCCCGCCGGTTTCCGACAAGACGGTCTCGGCGAGGTGCGTCCCTGCACCCGTCTCGGAGAGGCCATGGGGAATGACGAGCGGATCATTGCGAAGGTCGGCGGCGACTCTTTCGAGATCCTTCACCGTCTGCGCTGTCAGGACGACCCTGGCGCCCGCCGCATCGAGCGCACGGACCGTCGCCTCGCCGATGCCGCGGCTTGCACCTGTCACGAGGGCGGTCTTCGAAGCCAGTATCATCGCGTCATTTCCCCTGGATGTTGGCGCCCCCAATTGCACGACATGGACCGAGGGTGCCGGTTTTGCCTCGACCGGGAGTGTAGCCGAAGGGCAGGGACACTTCCTCAGAAAAAAGATGCAGAGCTCCCGTCCCCCTTCAGAATGTGATTCCGGCAATGGCGTGGTTTTTCGGGGATTGAAGTTGTCGAAGCGAATCGCGCGGCGTGCGCCAACGAGGTCCGGTCGTCGTTGGCGGGTTTGGACGCTATCGATTGCTTCCAACTCCTGGAAAGCGTGGACCATGCCCGGTCGAAATGGCGGGACTTGAGCAGCGCCAGGAATGTCAGGACGCTCTGGCCTCCGTCATGTCCCCGGCTCTGGGCTGACCTCGTCATGCGCCCGGTCACGAGAGCGCGGTTCCGGATTTCCACGGCACCGGAGCTGATTGGGTGGCCTGCATCGGAAACATCGCCGTAGTTCATGGGTTTCCGGTTGTTCCCTCATTGAGCCTTGTTCCCGGGCAATGTCGGTGCTGCCCTTTCCTTTCCGCGACAGCTGGCGGTGTGCGTCGATCACGTTGCCGATTCTTCGCCTCAAAACACACCGGCGCATTGTGATAAGCGGTCATTGGTGCACGGTCATTGGTGCGACGCGGTTGACCGCAAGAAAGCTGTTCGGCAGGCTTTCGGAATTCACGCAATCCTGCGGCGATATCCTCGGAATCATTCCCGAAACAGGACGTGTTCGGGATATTTCAGATCGCTCGCTCATTCCGAGTTCCTCCTTCGAGCGCTGCCGCTGCCTGCACTTCGATCCTCGGCGGAATGTTCTTCTTCCTTTTGACAATTGCCGCATCGATGAACGCCGTTTCCGGCACCTCCGGATTCGGCCATTCGCCACAGGTTTTGGAACTCCCGCACCGCGGCCGCCTGCCTGTCGGGTGCCAGGTCCTCACACCGGGGCGGGGCCGCTGAAATGGTCTTGGTGCATCGACGCATGAGTCATTCCGAACTGTCCATTCCGGCTGCCGGGCGGGGATGCTTTCCTGCACGGCGACCGCGGCGAGTTTGCGGTCGTGCGTCAGAAGCGGAATCTGCAGTCGCAGGGCAAGCTCGACACAAGGAGCGTCGCAAACGGTGAGATCATGTTCCCGCGCCAGTTGAAGAACCCTGCCGGCATCAGGTGAATTTTCGAAGTTCACCTTCAGCGCATCAGGTATCGAAACCGCTTCGGACACCATGTTGCCAGCCGGCCGCTCCCGTCTCTCCGAGATCACGGGAAAATTGCGCATCTCGGCCCAAGAGAGCACGGGTGCGCGGAGTTCCGCCGTATTGAGGATTTCCTGGCAAGCTCGCCGGTTTCACCGGGGAGCAACCATGATGCGGCTGCCGAGGCATCGATGACGATTGCGGGATCGCTGATCATCGTCGTCCAGCATCTCTGGCGGAGAGGAAATCGTTCGGTGAAAACGAACCACTCTTCGTGGAGATGCGCGCTCGCAACTTGTCCGTACGGAGAACCAATTGAGAACGATCACATGTCGAAACCCGGTTGACAGGACAAGCTTGGCCATGGGTTTTCCCCGTCTGGCGATCGTGATGTTTGTGATGTGTTCGCCCGACTCGACGGATTCCAGTGGAGCGGAAAGGTGTGTCTTGGCTTCAGAAGCCCCGACCTCACCCGTATCATGACTCCAAACTGGCTTGAAAACCCGTTGAAATACAGGTGGTGTCAAGAAATTGGAACATCGCTGGAATCCTCGCAGTCGGCGCGGTGGCCGAGTTCCAGTATCTCCCCGTCAATGGAATTGCCCTTCACGGAACCGATCCCACCGGGAAGACATGGTCCGGCATACATGTACGCTCCGGCGTGCATGACGCCGTGGAATCTTGACCGGAAACAGTGGAGCGTTTCCCTTCCCGCCGCCGCCTGCGGCATGCCGTGAAGATCATGAAGCGACATGGCCTCCGGCACCGGAAGGCGGCGCCAGATCGACGGGCCGATTCCCTGCAACAGGACGTTCAGCCGCAGAACTGACGCGGTCTTCGACGAGTCCACGCACCCGCCGCGCGAACGGCCGACGAGCGACATTCCAGGACGTCGACCGCCGCTTGCTCCCCCGTTTCCTGGCGCTCCTGCGGTCTGTCGGACCACCGGCATCCCAGAGGTCAGTGCGCCGTAGAATGGCACATCCCGTGATCCTCAGACGCGATTTGGGTTGCGCCAGCACGGCTAGCGACATCTCCCGCTCGACATTGCCGCCATGTGACCACCGGGATTCTGGTGGTTCCGAAATTGAATGCCTAGTGTTATGTTTTATTTGGGGATTCCGTTTTCCTGCGGGATATGATTCAACCGCTCCCGGCGATTGCCGCACAGTTTTCATACGGAAGCAGAACCAGAATGGCAAAGAGCAGGAGAACCCGGATCGTCCTCGGCGAGCAAGACCGGGAGCGTCTCGAGA
>JAPOVX010000360.1:18886-26669 GCA_026707935.1 Paracoccaceae bacterium | reverse complement strand
CGACGACGGATCACCCTCTCTACGAGCAGATTGTCGAAGCTTGCCGAACCGTGCACGATCCGGAAATCCCGGTCAACATCTATGACCTTGGACTCATCTACACGATCGAAGTCAATGTCGACGGAGTTGTCGATGTCACGATGACACTGACGGCACCGGGGTGCCCCGTTGCCGGCGAAATGCCCGGCTGGGTTCAAGAGGTGGTAGAAGCCGTCCCCGGAGTCCAGGTTGCCAACGTCGAACTGGTTTGGGAGCCGCTTTGGGGCATGGACATGATGTCGGACGAAGCCCGTCTTGAGCTCGGATTCATGTGAAGGACCAAACCCGCGGCAGCATCCCGCGCACCTGTGCGTTGAAATCCGTTCAATCGGCCCGATCAGCAAATCAAGGGGCGGATGACCGAAGACTCGTGCCCGAAACGAAAATTCTTGGTCTGCAATCCTTGAAAAATATGGCGTTTTGAACCACAGTTGGATGTGACAACGGTGTCATGGCAAACGCGGCCTCGGTCCATTCAAGCCGACAAAGCGTTTGCGAGGGCAAATGTCGGGAAAGAGGTCAATGTTTGGAATTCCCGGAAAACAGCCAGTCTCACTGACGAAATCCGCCGCTGCCCAAGTCTGCCGGTTGATGGAGGACGGGGCCAAGCAGGGCCTGCGTATCGGCGTAAAGAAAGGTGGCTGTGCAGGAATGGAGTACACGCTGGAATACGTCGACGCCGTTGACGAGCACGACGAGGTTGTCGAGCAGGACGGTGCGCGGATCCTGATCGCACCGATGGCGCAGATGTTCCTGTTTGGGACCGAAATCGACTACGAAACCGGCCTGCTTGAATCCGGGTTCAAGTTCCGGAATCCGAATGTTGTCGAATCCTGCGGTTGCGGCGAATCCATCAAGTTTCGTGAAACGGCCTGAATGCCCACCTCTCTGCCTCCGAATCACACGCTTCGAGGGTCGTGAACAGGTACCGTGCTTCGGTCTCACCGGCAGTTCCGGCGCATTTCGTCCGTGACCCTTGAACCGGGCCGCTGCGCTGTTCGAGCCGGCCCGAAGACGATTCCCAGCACCGCCATTGACGCGACCTCCAACCCGAAGGAACGGCCTTGACATGCAGATACGACTGATCGCCGGCAACTGGAAAATGAACGGAACTTCGGATTCGCTCCGCGAGATCACGCCCGTTATCGAAGCCACGATGGAATTCCACTCGGCGGTTCTGATCTGCACGCCGTTTACCCTGATCGACAGGGCGATCACGCATGTGCGCGGCTCAAGGGTCACGATCGGAGCCCAGGATTGTCATCCTGAGGCAAAGGGCCCCCACACCGGCGATGTTTCGGCGCAAATGCTGGCCGAAATCGGAGCCACGCATGTCATCACCGGGCACTCGGAACGAAGGCAGCACCATCGCGAGACCAATGCGCTGGTCAGAGACAAGGCAACTTCCGCGCTTGACGCGGGCCTAGTCCCGATTGTCTGCGTCGGCGAAACACAACGCGACCGCGATGCCGGAAAGGCCCTCGATATCGTCTCGGGACAGGTTCGGGAATCACTGCCGGACGTACCGCAATCCGGATCCGTTGTCGTCGCCTACGAACCGGTCTGGGCCATCGGGACGGGACGGACGCCATCTCTCGGCGACATTGCAGAAATGCACGCGCATATCCGGCGCTTGCTGGTCGAGAAATTCCCCGGAAGTCGCGGCGGCAGGCAGACGCCGATTCTCTACGGAGGATCGGTCACCGCAAATAATGCAGCGGAAATCTTCTCCGCGGCAAACGTTGATGGAGGTCTGGTCGGCGGCGCCTCGCTACGGGCGAGAGATTTCCTTCCCATTTGCCGGATACTCGAACAGGCGTGAGACACTTCTCGCGCCTCGGTCAGACCGATTCCTGCACCGCCCGCGGGGCACCCTGATCACGCAAGGGCCACCAGCGCGGCAACCCCGGGGGCTCGCGTCCAGTCACTCCGCGATCAGACGAATGAGTCCGGTTCACTTGCCTTCCGCTCGGTGACATAGTCGTTGAGAGCCTCTTCCACGCCCGGGTCGAGCGCGGGTTTTTCATACTCGCTGAGCAGTCTCTTGAATCGTGCGTTCGCGAGTGAAATCGTATCCGGAGCCCCGTCCTCGGACCAGGACTCGAACGGGCGGTAATCCAGCAAATCGGACCTCCAGAAAGCGTCCTTGAAGTTGTTCTGGGTGTGCTGGCAGCCGAGGAAGTGTCCCCCTGGCCCGACCTCCTGAATGGCATCGAGCGCCAGCCCGTTCGCCGAAAGGTCCACGCCTTTCGCAAGCGAATGCAATGTACCAAGCTGGTCCGCATCCATGATGAACTTCTCGAAGGAAGTCACCAGTCCGCCTTCAAGCCAACCCGCCGAATGCAAGGCAAAATTGACACCGCCGAGAAGCGTTGCATTCAAGGTATTGGCCGCTTCGAACGCTGCCTGTGCGTCAGGTATTTTCGATCCGCACAGCGCGCCTCCGGATCGGAAAGGAAGGCCCAGCCTGCGTGCGAGCTGCCCTGCCCCGAAGAGAATCTTGGCTGCCTCGGGGGTCCCGAATGTCGGCGCTCCGGAATTCATGTCGATTGATGTCACGAACGTTCCCATCACGACAGGGGCGCCCGTTCGTACGAGCTGGTTATACGCCACACCTGCCAGAACCTCGGCGAGAACCTGAACGAGTGTCCCGGCAACACTGACCGGAGACATCGCGCCGCCGACGATGAAGGGGGAAATTATGCAGGCCTGATTGGCGCGGGCATAGGATTCCATGGCGCCGACCATTATCGAATCAAATGCCAACGGCGAATTGATGTTGATGAGCGACGTCATGACCGTGTGCTCATCGACATATTCCGTACCGAACAGAATTCGGGCCATCGTCACCGAGTCGTCCGCCCGTTCCGGCGCGGTCACCGATCCCATGAACGGTTTGTCGCTCAGGGTCATGTGGGCGAGCAGCATGTCGAGATGGCGTTTGTTGACCGCGACATCTGTCGGCTCGCAGAGCGTACCCCCGGAATGGTGAAGCCATTTCGACATGTACGCAAGGCGCACCAGCGCCCTGAAATCGTCTATGGTTGCGTACCGTCGGCCGCCTTCCAGGGTGCGGACGAATGGCGGTCCATAGACCGGGGCGAGAACGAGCCCCCTGCCCCCGATGACCACGTTTCGATCCGGATTCCGGGCATGTTGGGTAAATTCCCTCGGTGCCGACGCGGAGAGGCTTCGTGCGAGCCCTCGGGGTATCCGGACGCGGTCGCCATCGACATCCGCACCGGCTTGCTCCCAGCGCTTGAGCGCCGGTGCATTGTCGACAAAACGAACCCCGATCTCCTCGAGTACGGTTTCCGCGTTGTCTTCAATGATCTCGAGGGACTCGGCATCCAGGATTTCGAAATCCGGGATTTTCCGCTCGATGAACCGAGCAAACTCGATCTTCGTCGCGGTCCTTTCCGCACGCCGGGCGGCCCCGCCCCCCTTTGCCCGTCGCCGGTTCCTGTTCGGTCGCATCGATGGCTCGTTCATTCTCGCTTCGTCGAGAATCGGCGAATTCTGTCCATTCCCACTCCTCCAACGCCTCAAGGGCGATTCCCCGATACCGTCCTTGCGGTCGCCTGACCAGAACCATACACGGCAGTCATGGCAGTCTCTAGCAGCGATACGATCCTCGTCGTTGATTTTGGATCACAGGTGACCCAGCTGATTGCCCGCCGCCTCAGGGAGGCGGGGTATCACTGCCTGATTTCACCGTTTCACCAGGCCGACAGCCGTTTCATCGACAACATGGCGCCAGCTGCGATCATCCTGTCCGGTGGTCCGGCCAGCGTGACCGGATCGAACAGCCCCAGGATTTCTGACGATCTCTACGCAAAGGGAGTCCCTGTCCTCGGGATCTGTTATGGCCAGCAGTTGATGATGGCGCAGCTCGGCGGGGCGGTCGAGGGCGGACATGACGCCGAATTCGGCAGGGCAGACCTTTCGCACCCTGTTGAACCGCTTGACCTGCTCGATGGATGGTTCGGCAAGGGAACCGAACAGGTGTGGATGAGTCATGGCGACCGGGTCACCCGACTGGCTCCGGGATTCAGGGCTTACTGCTCATCTCCCAACGCCCCCTTCGCCGTGGTCGCTGACCCGGCGCGAAAACTCTATGCAGTGCAATTCCACCCGGAAGTCCATCACACTCCGCAAGGCCCGCGCCTGCTGACAAATTTCGCATCGATAGCGGGTTGCCGGCCCACCTGGACCATGAAGGCCTACCGTGACACGGCGGTGGACGGCATCAGGTCAAAGGTCGGCAACGGTCACGTCATTTGCGGGCTGTCGGGGGGAGTCGACAGCACCGTCGCCGCCAAGCTGATCCACGAAGCCGTGGGAGACCGGTTGACCTGCATCTTCGTCGATACCGGACTGCTCCGCCGGAGCGAAACGTCAGGCGTGGTTCAGGCTTTCCGGGACCATTTCAACGTGCCGTTGATACTGGCCGAAGAGCAGTCGTTGTTTCTCAAGGGACTCGCGGGCGTGTCCGATCCGGAGACCAAGCGAAAGGTGATCGGCAGGCTTTTCGTCGAAGTGTTCGAACGCTACGCAAAGTCCGTCGATCATGCGCAGTTCCTTGCCCAGGGAACGCTGTATCCCGACGTGATCGAAAGCGTCAGCGCCCTCGGCGGCCCTTCGGAAACGATCAAGTCCCACCATAACGTCGGCGGGCTTCCCGAGCGCATGAACTTGAAGCTGCTGGAACCGTTGCGCGATCTCTTCAAGGACGAAGTCCGGGTACTCGGGCGCGAACTCGGCCTTCCCGACTCCGTTGTTGGCCGACACCCTTTTCCAGGTCCCGGTCTGGCCATTCGAATTCCCGGCGAGGTCACCCGCGAAAAACTGGACACCCTGCGGGAGATCGACGCCGTTTTCATCGACCAGATCCGCAGGTTTGGCCTCTACGACGAAATCTGGCAGGCATTTGCCGTCCTGCTGCCTGTCAGGACCGTCGGGGTCATGGGTGATTCGCGAAGCTATGACTACTCCTGTACCCTTCGCGCGGTAACCTCGGTTGATGGCATGACGGCGGATTCCTACCCTTTCACCCATGACTTCCTGACGCAGACGGCCAATCGCATCATCAACGAAATCCGGGGCGTCAATCGCGTGACCTACGACGTGACGTCGAAGCCGCCCGGGACGATCGAATGGGAATAGGAATTTCGTCGCTGTTGGCGGTCGGTATTTTTGTCCAGCCCGGCCGGCGCAGGAGCGGGCCGGTTCCTGCCGGATGAACATGTCCGCACCTGTTCGTTCCGCCCTCTGGATGTCGGGCGCCATGGTTTCGTTCATGCTCATGGCCATTTCGGGGCGGGAACTTGCAGGACGGCTCGATACCTTCGAAATCATGTTTTTCCGTTCGCTGATCGGGATCGGGATCGTCGTCGGGGCGTGTGCATGGTCGGGAACGCTCAACCGGATATCCTCCAGACGATTCGGGCTGCACGTGATTCGCAACGCCTTTCACTTCCTCGGGCAGAATCTCTGGCTTTACGCGGTAACGGTCATTCCGTTATCACAACTGTTCGCGTTCGAGTTTTCCACGCCGCTCTGGGTCGCCTTGTTCGCGCCGCTTTTTCTTGCGGAACGCCTGACGGCAACACGACTGCTTGCCGCGGGATTGGGATTCGCGGGAGTCCTCATGATTGCCCGTCCCGGGACGGCGCCGATTACCCCCGGCATCATCGCGGCGGGTTTCTGCGCCGTAGGGTTCGCCGGGGCCGTCATTGCGACCAAGCTGCTTTCGCGAACCGAGAGCATTGCATCGATCCTGTTCTGGCTCGTCGCCATGCAAGCTGTATTCGGCCTGGTTGCGGCCGGTGCGGACCTTCAGATGAGGCTGCCGCAAACGGACGATCTGATCTGGGTTTTCCTCATCGGGTTGTGCGGGCTTGCCGCCCATTTCTGCATGACCAAGGCCTTGACACTTGCGCCCGCTACTGTCGTCGGGCCGCTCGACTTCCTACGACTTCCCCTGATCGCGGTGGTCGGATACCTCCTGTACGACGAGCCTGCCGAGTTGCTGGTCTTCGCCGGCGCCATCGTCGTATTTGGCGCGAACTACCTGAATGTCCGCGCCGAACACCGTTCATTGGCTCGGAAAACAGCAGTTTCTTGATCTTTTCTCCTGTTTCAGGGTAGCAGCCTGTTTCATGAGCAACCTGGACCAACGGCCCCACCTGATCCATGCCTCCGGCGACGCCTGGCGGTCGGCGCGCCGGAAGCAGATTGTCATTTACGGGATGTCAGGCCTTGGAAAGACCCATATTTCGAACATTCTTCGAAAATCCGGGGCCTGGTTTCACTACTCCGTCGATTATCGAATCGGCACCCGGTACATGGGCGAGTACATCGTCGACAACTTCAAGAAGAAGGCGATGAAGGTTCCGTTTCTCGCGGAACTTTTGCGGTCCGACAGTATCGACATTTCCTCGAATATCCGGTTCGACAACCTGGAACCACTGTCCACCTACATCGGAAAGCCCGGCGACCCCGCGAAGGGCGGGATTCCGTTCGACGAGTTCATGATTCGCCAGGGGCAGCATCTCCAGGCGGAAATCGACGCAATGGGTGAGACGGAACACTTCTCCAGGCGGGCGAAGGACATTTACGATTACGACTGCTTCATTTGCGACACGTCCGGGTCTCTGATCGAAGTCGTGGACCCGCACGACACTGAAGACCCGGTAATCAGCAAACTGTTCCGTGTCATGCTGCCGGTCTGGATCAAGGGAAGCGACACGCACATCCAGATGCTGATCGACAGGTTTTGTCGCGATCCGAAACCGATGTATTATCAGCCCGATTTCGCGCGCGCTCTCTGGGACGAGTTCCTGGCAATGGAGCGGTGTTCACCCGAGACCGCCGATCCGGATCAATTCATCAGGTGGGGATACGAACGTCTTCTGGCATACCGAATTCCCAAGTACACCGCGCTGGCCGAGAACTGGGGCGTGACGATTACGGCAGACGACGTCAGCCGTGTTCGACATACCGATGATTTCGTGGACATCATCGCCGATGCAATTGACCGGCTGGTTCAGCCCGGACGACCGGGCGCATAGTCAGGCCGACACCAATGCCGATCACCATCCCAGAAGAGCTCCCGGCATTCGATATCCTTCGGAACGAGGGTGTCATGGTCATGTCCGAGGGACGGGCCGTCCGCCAGGACATTCGGCCGCTTCGGATCGGGCTGGTCAACCTGATGCCGAAAAAGGTCCAGACCGAGACGCAGTTCGCCAGGGTGATCGGTGCGACTCCCCTGCAGATCGAACTGACCCTGATTCGCATGTCGTTCCACCGGTCGAAGAATGCGCCAGCCGGTCACATGGAAGCCTTTTACCGGACGTTCCAGGAGGTGAAGGCGCAAAAGTTTGACGGGCTGATCATCACCGGCGCTCCGATTGAACATCTCGAGTTTACCGACGTCACCTACTGGGACGAGTTCGTTGAAATGATCAACTGGACCCAGACCCATGTGCACTCGACGTTCGGCATCTGCTGGGCCGGAATGGCGATGCTCAATTTTCATTTCGGCGTGACAAAACGCATGCTCGACGAGAAGTTGTTCGGCTGTTTCCGCCACAGGACGATTGCGCCTTCGTCTCCGTATCTTCGCGGCTTTTCCGACGACCTGGTTGTCCCCGTCAGTCGCTGGACCGAAATGTGTCCCAGCGAAATCAGGGCATGTCACGAGCTCGACATACTCATCGAGTCACCAGCCACCGGACCA
>JAPOVX010000360.1:0-18876 GCA_026707935.1 Paracoccaceae bacterium | reverse complement strand
CCATGCCTGGTCGAGGACAAGGCGCACCGTTCGCTCTACATGTTCAATCATCTCGAATACGACAGCGATACGCTAAGGCAGGAGTACGAACGGGACGTCAGCGCTGGCTCTCCCATTGAGGTACCGGTCGACTACTTTCCCGAAGATGACGCCTCCTCTCCGCCACAGAACCGCTGGAGGGCCCACGGCCACCTGCTGTACGGGAACTGGATCAACCAGATTTACCAGACCGTACCATTCGACATCGCGCTGGTTGGATCCGGCACATGTGAGGAGCCAGCCTGACGCACGGAGCATCGAGCCGTCCAACGCGGCAAGCGCGACCGCCTTGGACGCCGGGCACGAAAGATTGACCGCGTGGGCGACGGCCGTCCGGGCAGGTGTTCGCGCAGGATCGGGCGCACGCAAAAAATGGGCAGTGTGTCATTTAGCGTCGGCGTGATGTACGTTCCGACGTGAAACAGTTCAGGGAGGGTAGTCGTGGGTGACGAATCCTGTCCCAAACCGTTCGACGGCGGCATGACAAGATTCTACGAGCAATTCGCGCCGGAAGACGTCCGGAGCGCAATCAAGAATGCGCGCCGCGACAGCATTCCGAACCCGTCCCATCCGAACAAGAAACGCTGGTCGCGGAAAAAGTACAAGGCGACGTTGCATGGCCTGCGAGTCGAACTCGGAAAACTCCAGAACTGGGTCAAGGCCGAGGGAGCGCGTATCGCCATCGTCATCGAAGGTCGCGACGCGGCCGGAAAAGGCGGCACCATCAAGCGGTTTCGCGAGTTCATGAATCCCCGCGGAGGCAGGGTCGTGGCACGCGGAAAGCCCTCGGACCAGGAACGCGCCAAGTGGTTTTTCCGGCGTGACATTCTTCGCTTGCCGAATGCCGGCGAAATCGTCTTCTTCGACCGTTCCTGGTACACCCCCGGCGTCATCGACCACGTATTCGGATTCTGTCGGCCAGTGAGCGCGAACGGTTCTTCAGCCAGGTCAACGAGTTCGAGCACATGATCGTCAGCGACGGCATATGCTTCGTCAAGATCAAGATCTGGCTCAACATCGGGCGCGCCGAACGACTGCGCGGGTTTCTCGACCGGGAGTCGGACCGGCTGAATCACTGGAAACTCTCGAAGATCGACGTTGCGGGGCAGTACAAGTGGGACGAGTTTACGGCCGCAATTCGGGAGACCTTCGAGAGGTCGGACAGTTCACGGGGGCCCCGGCGGGTCATTCTGGGCGACGACAAGCGCCGGGCCCGGGTCGCCGCGATCAAGTCGGTTCTCGACAGTGTGCGCTATCCGGACAAGGATGTCACGTTCGCCCACGGACCTGACCCGAAAACCTCTGTTGGAACCCGGATGTTCGATGCCTAGCAGCCGAAAAGGATATCACCACGGCAATCTCAGGGAAGCGCTGGTCAATGCGACGCTGGAACTGATCGAGTCGAGGGGACCACTCGGGTTCACGCTTTCGGAGGCAGCGCGGCTGGCCGGAGTGTCGCCCGCGGCGCCGTACAGGCATTTCAGCGGGCGGGACGAACTCATTGCCGAGGTCGCACGCCAGGGATTCGAAATCTTCGCCGACCTCCTCGAATTCGCGCACGCAAAGGGCGGCCCGTCGTCACTGGCGTCGTTCGAAAACGTCGGCCGGGCTTACCTGACCTTCGCTCAAAAGAACCCGGGCCACTATATCGCCATGTTCGAGAGCGGCATTTCGATCAATGCAAATCCGGAACTCGCAGCGGTTGCCAATCGTGCGATGAGCGTCCTTGCCCGTTCTGCCGATGAACTTTCCCGCAGGCTTCCACGAAACCGAAGGCCTCCGGGTTCGATGGTCAGCCAGCATATCTGGGCAATGAGCCACGGTGTCGTCGAACTGTTCGCCCGAGGTGCCCCCGGAGCCCGCTCGTCGTTTTCACCGGAAGAACTGCTCGAAGCGGGCGTGGGGATCTACCTGCGCGGGCTCGGCATCATTCCTTCCGATTCGCAAACGAAAGGCTGATCCCCGGATTCCAATGTCCGTACACGGGTGTGTCGTTCGCGTGGCGGGGTTGCGTTCTCCTGGCATTGCAATTGCGCCATTATCCGGCTCATGACATTGCACGCAATCGAAGAGGGATCAGTGGAGTGCACCGGCGCACAGCGCAGATTGGCAGTTTCATTCACGGGCATCGTTGAAGCGTCACCATTCGGAGAGCCTGGGCGGCAGAGGGTCCGATGTAAAGGCCATGCGATGGGTCAGCTGCGTCAGGAGTTCTGCCTTTTGCGGCAGCGCATCGGGATCCAGCCAAAGGTTGTTCATCTCCAAGGGATCGCTGACAAGATCGTATAGCTCGCCGTCGTCATGGGCATGATCCACAACGATTTTGTGGGTTTCGGTTCGCAGCATCGTCAGTTGAGCCGCCGGCCCGACATGATAGGGCATTGCATTATAGTACTCGCAATAGATCGATTGATCTCCCTCGAAGGGCACATCCCGATCCCTGAGCCAGTCATGAACCGACCGCCCCTGCATTCCCGGGTGCGGCTGCTGGCCGGTTGCCTCCAGCAGTGTCGGCGCCAGATGGACCAGTTCAAAAAGACCACCGAAACGTCCGGGGACGAATTTGCCCGGAAACCTGACGATCAGGGGAACACGAATGAGCGGATCATAAAAATAGGGGCCCTTCAGATAGATGTTGTGATCACCCATCATCTCTCCATGGTCGGACATGAAGACGACCAGGGTATTTTCAGCCTGACCGGTCTCGTTCAATGCATCGAGGATGCGGCCAACCTGTCGGTCAACATGCTCGCACATCGCCCAATAGGCCGCCTTGACCATCTTGTGGTCCAAAGTGCTCATCTGATGGCGTCCGAAACCGCCGATAAAGCCTTTGACCTGACCGTATGCACCTTCCGAATCCGTTTGCTGGTATACCGGTTTGCGGCTGAGATCGTCATCCATGGCATCGGGCATCGGGATGTCCTCCAGACGATCCAGATATGGCGCCAGGAAGGACGGCGGCGGATCAAACGGATGGTGCGGTGCAAATATGTTCGCCATGAAGAACCAGGGGGCGTCACGCGACGCGTGTTTCGAGATGAATGCGGTTGCACGCGTCGCACACCACGCCGCCTCGGTCGAATTCTCCGGCATGCCGTTTTGCACCCACGGTGACCATTCGTGCGGCGTGGTTCGATACTCCAATCCCCTGTCCGAAAGAAAACGGGTGTAGTCCGAGTTCATCCCCCAAAGGTCGGAAGGCGCCTGCGCCCAATTGAATTCACAGAAGCCGTCATCGATCCTGGGTTCCGTGTCCGTGGCAATTTCCGGGGCTCCGGGCGCGAGATGGAATTTGCCGACCAGTCCGGCAACGTATCCCGCATCGGCCAGCAATCGAGAGATCGGCTTCTCGGTCGGCGGCATGATCTGGCCGTTCTGCCGCAGTCCGGTCGTTCGCGGATACCGCCCGGTCAGAAAACTCCCCCTGCTCGGCGAGCAGACCGGGCTCTGGACAAAGGCGTTTTCGAACAGTACGCCCTGTTCGGCGAGGCCGTCAATGTTGGGTGTCGAGACGATCGGGTTGCCATAGCAGCCGAGAGTGTCCGTCCGTTGCTGGTCGGTGCAGAGAATCAGTATGTTCGGACGCTGTCGCATGTCAACGCTTCGACTGTCGGTTCCAAGCCTGTTGACGGAGAAAACCCGTTTGGCTACCCTGTCATTAATGAAAGCAATTACTTTCAATAATGAAAGTCAAGTGTGCGCGACGCTTGGGCAGATCAAGCCGAACGCGTTGTCGACCGGGCGCAGATCATTGCGAATGTTGGAAATCCTGGCCCGGCCGCCGCATGAAAAGAGCTTTTCGGATCTCGCTGAAGAAATGGACCTGTCAGGTGCCTCGCTGACCCGGCTACTCAAGATGCTGGTCGATGAGGAATGGATCCGTCAGCGGCTAACAAGCAACCGCTACACTTTGGGGTATCGAGCGCAGCGATTTGGACACGCACTGCGAGGCTTCGGGCTGCAAAGCACCCAGGTTCAGGGAACCGTTGCCAGACTGGCATATAATGTCGGTCATTCAGCCTGCCTGGCCTCCTACCAGGGCGACTATTTCGTCATCACTGCAAAGACCGAGATCCACTATGGCTATCATTTCATCGACGTTTTCGCGCCGAATACGGATTGGATAGACAACGGTATGGGCCAGGTCCTCCTGGCTTACCAACCCGATGGAGTCGCCAAGGCAATATATGATCGGCAGTACGGAATCGAACTTCCGGATACCCACCTCGAGGGGTTCCAGCGAATCCGGGACCAGGGACATCTGGTCCGGCGCGAGGGTCCTGTCACCCGATTCTCGGTCGGTCTGTCAAATCCGGTCACCAGACAGGTCAGGGACGTGATGTCCGTCGCGGCCCTGAACACAAGCTCCGTGTATGTCGAAGAAATCCTGACCCAGGTAACCATTGCCGCTTCCGAAGCAGCTAAACAGCTTCCGGAAGTATCACAGGAGTCGGCAAGTCTCGGGAATGCAAATCCGCAACAGGGAGAAGGAAAGGAACAATGCATAACACTCTGACCAGGCGAATGCTCGCGGCGTCAATTGCCCTGGTGGCCTCCGCCGCAATCGCAAGCGCGCAGACGACTGTCCGGTACGCAACCGATGGCTACGGGATGGGCTCAACAATCGTCCTTGCATCCGAAAAGGGATATCTGATGGACGAAGGCATAAACCCCATCATCCAGACCTATGCCTACGGTGTCGACACGATCGATGCCGTACTGGCCGGACAGGCGGATTTCGGGGTGGTGATCGGATTCCCGCTGCTGATCCGGTTCCAGGCTGGCACGTTGATTTCGCCATCGATCATCGGAAATTTCGTCCCTGGCTGGCACAAGCTCTATACGCGTACGGAACTCAAGAACGCGGACGAATTCGAGGGCAAATCCTTTGCGGTGGCGACAGGCACCGCTCAGGAATTCGTGACTCGAAACTACATCAAATTGCTGGGACTTGACGCGGAAACGGACGTCAAGCTCGTCGATTTCGGCGATTTGTTCAGCATTGTCGGCGCATTGAAATCCGGCCGGATCGATGCTGCATGGGTTTGGGGCGAAGGCGCGAAAACCATGAGTGAGGACGCGAATTTCGCCTTCATATCGGACGACAGTATCGTATCCGAGGGAGCAACCGCGCTCTTGGTGACCACAAAGGAATACGCCAGTACCAATCACGATGCGATCGTCAGGACGCTCAAGGCATTGCAGAGGGCGACCGAAGACGTCGCCGCTGACAGCGGCGCGGTCGCGACCATCGTTGCCGACAAGCTTGGCGCCGACAGTGAATTGGTTAAGCGGGCGATCGACCAGGCCCGGTATGAGCTGAGCTTCACTCCCAGTCTGGTGGACAACATGAGAGCCCAGCACGAATTCCTGCTCAATGCCGGAATGATCGAGTCATATGATCTGACGCCGTTGCTTCATTCCAAGGCATTGGCCGAGGCCATCCCCTCGGCGGAGATCGACGCCTCACTCAAGTAGCAACACCTTGACGGGCGGGGTGGCCGATGTCCGATAGGTCTCCCGCCCGTCTTCGCATCATGACCGAGCCGACGATTGGGTATTCAACTAAAAGACATTTGCTTTTCCTACACGCCGGCTTCGGATGATCCACTCGTCCTCAAGAATATCGATCTCAAGATCGACAATGGCGAGTTCCTTATCCTGCTGGGGCCCAGCGGTTGTGGAAAGTCCACATTGTTGCGGCTCATTGCCGGGTTCGATCATGCGACCACGGGAAGCGCGGAGGTGGACGGGTCCTCGATCGACGGCCCTGGCAAAGACCGGGGCATGGTATTCCAGGACCTGGACAGTTCGCTCTTTCAATGGCTGACCGTCCGGCAAAATGTCGAGTTCGGTCTCAAGGTGAACCGCATCGAGGCAGGCGAAAGAAAAGACCGCGCGAACGACGCGCTGCGAATGGTGAACCTGACGGATCACGACCGCAAGTTTCCGGATGCCCTGTCGGGAGGGATGAAGCAGCGAGTCCAGATCGCCCGAATGCTCGCCATGCGTCCAAATATCATGTTGATGGATGAGCCCTTTGCTGCGCTTGATGCCCAGACCCGGCAGATGCTTCAGAGACAACTCGTATCCATTTGGTCCGAGGTCAAACGCACGGCCATATACGTTACACACGACATTCGCGAGGCGATCAATCTGGGCCAGCGTATCGTACTGATGACCGCTGGGCCGGAAGCCGCCATCAAGCGTGAATATGCCGTCCCCCTCGAATATCCGAGGGATCAGTCGAACCAGGTCTATATCGATCTTCTTCAGACCATCTCGAAAGACATCGAAGAGGAAGTCACAAAGGTTTGGTCATGACCCGTTCGCCGTTCAACAAGACAATCCTTGGTGGTCGGATCGGCCGCAGTTTTTGGATTTCGACGGTCTCGATCAGTTGCGGACTCGTTGCTTGGGAAATCGTCGCGCGGCTTTGGATCGATCCCTTTTTCCTGCCCCCGGTCAGCACCGTTTTCCTGGGAATCATCGAATTGATAGAGAGGGGCCTGCTCTTTGGCACCATTGGAATCAGCTTGTACCGGATTTTGGCGGGTTTCCTCCTGGGGAGCATCGTCGCAATTCCGATCGGATTGATCGTCGGCATCTCGATAACCGCTCGGGCCATATTCGATCCCTATGTCCATTTCTTGCGTTTTATCCCGGCCCTGGCGCTTACGTCCCTGTTCCTTGTCTGGTTCGGTGTCGGCGAAGTCGCAAAGATTCTGCAAGTGATGTATGCGACGGCGTTCATCGTCATCGTCAATACGGCTACCGGTGTTGTCACGACGCATGAAAACAAGATTCTCGCGGCGCGAACACTTGGCGCATCCCCCTGGCAGATATTCTGGCTCGTGACGATACCGGCCTGTATTCCGTCCATCTATGTCGGAATGCGATTGGCCCTGGCTGGGTCCTTCATGGTCATCGTCGCGGTTGAAATGCTTGCCGCAGAATCGGGCCTGGGCTATCTGATCTGGACATCCAAGGTCTACTTCAAGATCGACTGGATGTTTGTGGGTATATTCTTCCTGGGCGCCTTGGGATTGTTGGCCGACTACCTTTGGAAGATGTTCGGCCGTTACGTGATCAGGCGCTATGTCCGGGAAAGCGCGGACTACTGACATGCCGCCAAATGTACTCCTTTTCCTCACGGATGATCATGGACAGTGGGCGCTGGGTCCGTCGCGTAACGACCGCATCCTGGCACCGAACCTCGACTACCTCGCCGATACCGGCACGGTCATGGAAAACGCCTTCACGCCGACACCCGTGTGTTCTCCGGCCCGAGCCTGTTTGCTGTCGGGACGAACGGCATCGCAGCACGGAATTCACGATTATCTCGATAATCTGCCAACTCACTTTCGGCGCGATTGGCTTGATGGGCAAATGACGCTTCCGGAGCTGCTGCAGGATGCGGGCTATGGAACCGGACTCGTCGGAAAATGGCACCTGGGCAACGACGACAAGAGCGCAAGGGGGTTCGATTCCTGGGGAGCGCTCGCGGGCGACTACCCGATCGACGCGACCGGTCCGGCCCGCTATTGCGTCAACGGTGAAATACGGACGATCGCGGGACCGAAGGCGTCGATCATTACCGATGGAGCGGTCAGGTTTCTAAAGAATCGCGACAAGGATCGCCCCTTTTTCCTGTTCGTCGGCCATGTTTCCACCCACAGCCCCTGGGAAGGCCATCCGGAGAGGTTGGTCGCACGCTACGCAACGCATGATTTTGCCGAGGTGCCGCAGCATGAAACATACCCGTTTGGTGAACAGAACCTGGAATCAAGATATCTCATCGATCGCTCCGAGCCGCGTGCCGCTCTCGCGCAGTACTACGCATCGGTAACGTCGATTGATGAAGGAGTCGGGCGACTGATGGATACGCTCGACGCCGAAGGACTGGGTGACGAGACGGTCATCATTTACACATCGGATCATGGGTTGAATTGCGGCCATCACGGGATCTGGGGAAAGGGCAACGGTACGTTGCCCCTGAACATGGTTGAAGAGAGCATCAGGATTCCCATGATCCTCAATGGCCCCGGTATCAGCAAAGGCCAGGTACGCGGTGAATTCGTCGACCATCTGGACCTGTTTTCGACGATCGTCGACTTGGCAGGGCTGCAACATCCATGTGACATCGAATACGCCGGAAAGTCGTTCCGGCACATTCTCGCCGGGGAAAGCTCGGAAAACTGGAGGCAAATGCAATTCTGCGAGTATGGCAATGTGCAAATGGTCCGCGACAGCCGCTTCAAGCTGGTCATCTGGCACGATACGGGTGAACACCGGCTATTCGATTTGCACAGTGATCAGCGGGAGGAACGAGATCTCGCAAAAATGCCGGAACATGCAAACCGTTGCGATGACATGCTGAGCCGACTGCGGGACTACTACGACCGCTTCAGTCTGCCCCATTCGTCAGGCGTTCGCCCGGGAGGGCCGGAGACAACCAACATCACGTCTCCCTGGTGTCGCGGAGCAGGTTAGATTCCGACGGCCATTTCTCCGAATTCGGCACCTGGAGAACGCCCGCGCCTGTTTCGCGTCGCGGCGGTTTGGTAACCGCTCCGGGGACGACGGCTGCCAGTATTCGCATCGGCAGCGGATGACCGCTTTCCGGAACGTCCTGATACCCGGTTTCCGGAACAGAAAAAAAGATTTTTCCGCCCTTGAAGATTGTGCTCGACATCCCATCTATGTTAATGTAAATCACATTTACATAGAAGGAAGCAACGCTACCATGAAAGGAAGTCGCCCAATGTCAACGGCCGCACACTGGTTTTCGAAAGCCGAACGCTGGCTGGATGAACACGGAAGGATCGCCTGGCTTGCGGTCATGATCGTGGGTTTCATCGTCGCATGGCCAATTGGCCTTGCCATTCTCTTCTACATGATCTGGAGCAAACGAATGACTCGTTCTTTTTTCGCCTGCAAGTCGAGCACACGCTTCGGCCGCGGCAGTGGCAACACTGCATTTGATGCCTACAAGGCAGAAACCCTCAAGCGTCTCGAAGACGAACAGAAGGCTTTCAGGAAATTCCTCGATCGGCTCCGCGAAGCGAAGGACAAGGCCGAATTCGAGCAGTTTCTGGCGGAGAGAAACAAGCCCAGCACGAGCGCCGAAGCCTGACACGAGCCCCGGGAGACCGCGCCCTCTTTCTTTTCCCCTCGATGGACGAGGGTGCGGCGCCGGGACAACCGATTTACTCCGACCCTTTCCAACAAGCTGAACATCGACGACCCGGTTTCTGACGGAAGGACCCGTCCACCGTCATGGCCTGAATCCCGCGAGCGCCTCGTTCAGATCCTTTGCCCGCGTATGTGCTCTCGAGGTATTCCGCGGCGCCTTTTTCGGCTCCCGCACTCCCATCAGTCCCGAACCGTTTCCATCGTCCACGGGCAAACCAGGATCGTCCTCCGACAGGCGCTGCCAGGCCAGAACGACGTTCAGGGCTTCCTTTCGGGGAATGCCTGCGACCGCGCGTGCTACAGAATGAATCCGTTCAGAGGCACGCCCAACAGTCATCGGAAAGGCCCGGGTGATCGTTCGCCCCGCCGGAGTGGGAACAAGGACAGGCCCGAACTTCAGAGAAAACTTTCTTTCGAGCAAGCCGTCAGCGCACAACGACGCAACCTCCTTTTGCATCGCGGTCGAGCGGATGCCGTCGACACCAACACGTTCAAATCGAAAATCCAATTGAACCCCCGCCGCATGAACGAGCAGATACACGGCGCACTGGAGATGATCCCGACCGCTCGTACCGCCTTCCTCGAGCAAGGCGTCGATGACGGAAGTCAGGATTGCCACCGTCCGCATTCGACTCATGATCTCTCCAGCTCCCGTCGTGCCGCCTCAACCGTCCGCTGCTGAACCGGTTTCAGATACAGGCCCAACTATTGCTGCCGTCCGCGGGAGATAGACTCATTCCACATGGCGAAAAACAGCGAATCCGCCGCTGCCGAGCGGGCGGTGCGTCGGTCCCGGCCGCCAAACAGCTTCCGTGACGCCATTCCCGGATGCCCTATCGTGAGCATTCGTCCCAGATTGTTCAATGCGCCGGAACCTGATAGCCACCCGGAAATTTGAATGGCGCGACTTCTGCAAAAGCGATGACGCCACTGGCTTTCCCCTCAAGCTGCAAGGCATGAATGGACGATGACGGCATTCAGGCTTTCCATGGCGACCCGCCTGAGACAAACTCCTTTTACGCATCGGGTGGAGACCTCCGGCGTGACCGCCTATTCCGTCTACAACCATATGCTTCTTCCTTCGGTTTTTCGATCTTTGGAAGAGGACTATTGGCACCTCCGGTCCGCAGTCCAGCTCTGGGACGTGTCTGCGGAACGCCAGGTCGAGATCGACGGCCCCGACGCGTTTCCACTGATCCAGCTGACGACGCCCCGTGATCTGTCCCGAATGCAGAACGATCAATGCTGCTATATCCCCGTGGTCGATGACCACGGCCGACTTCAGAACGATCCCGTTCTCGTGCGGCTTGGCGCAACACGCTTCAGGGCCTCTCTCGCGGACAGTGACCTGTTGCTGTTCTACAAGGGCCTCGCAAGCGGACTTGGAATGGACGTTTCGGTATTCGAACCGGATGTATCGCCGCTGGCGGTCCAGGGCCCGTTGGCCAACGAACTGGTCAGAAATGT
Source organism: Paracoccaceae bacterium (assembly GCA_026707935.1). Taxonomy (GTDB): domain Bacteria; phylum Pseudomonadota; class Alphaproteobacteria; order Rhodobacterales; family Rhodobacteraceae; genus JAPPHA01. Next base: position 8,172 of record JAPOVX010000360.1, on the reverse strand, counting down.
ATTCGGAGAAGACACCGTCAGGCTCAGGTATTTCCGGCACCGGCGCGTTTCCGTGGCCGGCACCAACATGGTGATCTCGCGCTCGGGGTGGTCTCGCCAGGGCGGTTTCGAAATCTATGTCGAAGGATCCGAGAACGGTGAACCGCTCTGGGACCTCCTGTTCGAGGCCGGGCACGATCTCGACATCCGTGCGGGATGCCCGAATTATATCGAAAGAATCTCGGGCGGCTTGCTGTCCTACGGAAATGACATGACCGATGAGCACACGCCCTTCGAGGCAGGCCTTGCAAAATTCTGCAATCTGGAAACGCCCCTCTGCCTTGGTCACCGCGCGCTCGTGGAGCAACAGGAGCCATCCCGGATGATTCGCCCGATCGAAATCCTGGGTGAGCCCGTCCCGGAAATCAGGGATCGTTGGATGGTGGCGGATGAAAAGGGAAACCCGGCGGGCTCCATTTCCTCGACCGTCTGGTCACCCGAGTTCAAGACCAACGTCGCAATCGGAATGGTCGATCGCCACGCCAACCTGCCAGGTAGCCGAATTGTCGTTCATGCTCCCGACGGAGAACGCGAAGCCGTGATTCGTGACGCCTTCTGGCTGTAACATCGATCTGTCACCCGCCTCTTGGGCTTTGAAGCGGGGCGTTCCGCATGCGTCTTGATCCGGTCCGCTTTCATGCGGGTGATCCTTCCGATCCGTTCACCTAGATCGGCGGGCTTTTTTCATGGCGAAAGACGTGCCGGCAACGCCGTAGACAGCTCTTCCTTAAAGGTTCGCGGCGAAACCAGGCATACCTTGGTGGCAGGATTCGAGCGCTGGGACGGCTCGCAGAGCTTCCGAAAGGCCCGGGGAGAGGGTCGCTGAACACATTCCGGGGCTGGCGCCGCGGGTTCGGCAACACCGCCGTAGCGGCCGCCAGCACGCCCGGCAGCTTTGTCGAAATCGCGGCGGCATCCGGGACGGGCAGCGTTATCGCTGTCGCGGACCGAGCTTTCGGCACTTCAGGAGGGGATCGACACCACCATCCGGTGCCACCGCAATGGCTACGCGGCCGCCATGGCGGTTTCGACATCGGAGGTCATCGGGCCGCCAGAGAACTGCGTCATCCACCACTTCGGCATCGGTTCGTCGACCCGGGCGGCCAGTTGGGGCGTCGATGTGCAGCATGACGCCGATCAGCCAGGCATGAAATCGAAATCCTGCATGCTGCAGGTATCGAGCATGCCGATGATGTTCCCGATGATCGCGGCACCGAGTTCGATCCAGGAGCAATGTTGAGTTCAACAAGCGCTCTTGTCGGATATCAGGCTCCAGAAGTTTTCGGCCATGTGAGGGAGCGGGCTTCTGGCACGGAAAATCCGGACTTCGACCGGGATACACCAGCTCTGATCGCCCGCCAGTACAAGTGAACCATCGCCGATGGAAATTCTTGCCAACATCTCGTTGATCCACGTGACGCCCAATCCGCTCTCCGCCATCGATTTCAGGGCACCGGCGAGAGGCGAGGAAGAACTCTTCTTTACGAACACAGGGGCGTCATGACGTGCCAGCATGGCGTCAACGATCTGGCCGAGCGCCGAAGCCTCCGAGAAAAAAAGGTACTTGACCGGGGCTTGCCGTGTTCCGGGAAGCGCATGGATCGGCAAACCCTCGGCATCGGGGGCGGAAACCGGGATCAAGCGGTCCAGACCAACGACCGAGGACTCGAATAGTGACTGATCGAACCCCAGGTCCGCGTCAGGGTGCCAAGTGCAGAGCATGAAGTGACACAGCCCTTGGGTGAGATACCTGGCGCAGGTGTTCATATGGTTGGATTCCAGGCTCAAGGGGACATCCGTCGTGTTGCCGGGAATCGACTGATACCAGTCGGGAAAGAAGAGGATTGAAATCGTGTGCGTCGCGGCAAACTTCATGGTGTCCGCGCCTTTCGCCGTCTGCCGAATGTTCTCCAGCCCCTGATGGATCTGGTGAGTGACGTTTTCGGCAATCGGTACGAGTTGGCGGCCGCCGTCCGTGAGTCGGATAGGCCGGCTGTTTCGATCAAACAGGGTGACGCCAACCCATTCTTCAAGCAGCCGGATCCGGCGGCTGAATGCCGGTTGCGCCACGTTCCGGCGATGGGCGGCCCGGGAAAAACTGCCTGCCTCTGCCAGCGCAAGGAAATCTTCGAACCAAGCGATCCTCATTGCCGCACCACCTTTTCGCAGTTCCATGAAATCCACCGCGTCCCGATGATTAGACGGAACCACGACAATCGCAATCGGGTATTGATCGGCCTTGACAACATCAAGTTCGGCATGGCGCATTCCGATCGACAATCGAGAAATCGCATGAATATTGCCAGATTTGAAAACTGTGACCAAAGTCAATTGCAATTAGTATCGCAAAAACAAAAAATTAAAGATCATCTGGAAGATGTCGCCACGCCATATTATAAAAAAATTGCATGATTTTATTTGCAATTGGTATTGGCCGAATCGACTGAAAGGGCTTATTCAAACAGTAAGGATACGGCTCCCCGGTCCGATCTCGTCATGGCGTTGCGGACTTTTGCTCAAAAAGTCGCGCGCGTGGGATTGATCGGAGCGAGATGGGAATTCCCCGCATCTTTGTATTTCATTTAGGGGGAGGATACCTAATGTCAAACGTCAAGAAGATTTTGGCTGGCGCGGCTGCCTTGTTGCTTATGGCAAGTGCGGTTCAGGCTGACACGATAAAGTTCGGTGTGACCGACCTCACCGGTCTTGAAGAGCTGCAAACCAATTACGGGGATTTTGTCGCTGCGCTGGAAGAAGTAACCGGCGACACAATCGAGTACTTTCCTGTCAATAGCCGTACGGCGGCCGTCGAAGCGATGGCCAACGGTCATGTCGACTACATTCTCACGGGACCGGCTGAATACATCGTGTTCCGGGCACGTGCCAAAGCCATACCCGTGGTTGCCTGGCAACGCGTCGACTACTACACGTCACTGTTGGTCACCAACGAATCGCCGATCAAGACGTTGGCCGACGTGAAGGGCAAGATCGTTGCCTTTGGTGACGTGGGGTCCACATCGACCCATTTGGCACCGGCCCAGTTGCTTGCCAGCATCGGCCTCATGCCAAACGTGGACTATACGGCGTTGAATATCCATCGCGGCGTGTCCATTGAAGCCATGCTGCAAGGCGATGTCGATACCATTGCCGTCGGTTCATCGCATGTGATCAACATTCGTATGGCGTTCCCCGACGTCGGAATACGTGTCGCTGCCCGTGGCCCGGACCTGCCGAACGATGTCCTGGTCGCCGGAGCCCACGTCCCCGCCGAAAATGTGGAGAAAATTCGCGCGGCTTTCGTGGACAACGCAACGATGCTCATGGAGGCGGCGCTCCAGAGTGAAGACAACAAGAAGTACATCGGCGGCAAGTTCATTCCGACAGTCGAAGATTCCGACTACGAATACGTGCGCCAAGCCTACATAACGGTGGGTGCGGAGAACCTCGCCAAGTTCATCGATGAATGATGAGCCATCTGATGCCGCCGCCTGCCGGCGGCCCAATCGAGGCACCTCTGCGGGTCCGCCCGCAGAGGTGAGTTCCCGGGGGTGAAGGTCGACGATTGCGCCTTGAAGGTGAAGTCCCTCTCGTTGACTTTCGCCAACGGACTCAAGATTTTCGACAGGATCGACTTTTCCGTAGACGACGGCGAGCGAGTTGCGATTATTGGCCGTAACGGGGCCGGGAAATCGACACTTTTGCGCGCGTCTCTCGGGATGTTCCCGCAATCGAAAAGCGAGGGAGAGTGGCTCTACGGCGAGCCGATGCAGAACATCAGCGGACGCAAGAGGCGCCAGCTCCTCCGTCAGGTCGGGTTCGTACACCAGCGGCACAACCTGGTGCCCCGCGCGACGGCGCTGACCAATGTTGTTCACGGCGCCATCGTCCGCTATCGACCGAGCGTCCGGGTTTGGAACCAGGCCTTGGCGCCAGGCCATTTGCGCGAGGAGGCCATGGACCTGCTGCACCGGGTCGGCTTGGCCGACCGCGCCCTCAACAGGGCCAGCGAATTGTCGGGAGGGCAGTCACAGCGAGTCGCGATCGCACGGGCGCTCATGCAAAAGCCGAGACTCGTGATTGCCGATGAGCCTGTCGCCAGCCTGGACCCGGTTGCTGGCGAAGAAATCATGGAACTGTTTTCGCGGTTGGTGGCCCAGCAAGACGCGACCCTCATTTTTGTCTCTCACGATCTGTCCCATGCGGTGCGCTACGCGGACCGCATACTCGGCGTCCGCGACGGGCGCATAGACCTGGACTGCAGCGCCGATGCGAAGTCGATCGATGAACTGGCGAGCATTTATGGAGACGACGACGATGACTAGCACCCCCGCCCGCCTCCATGCCTTCAATCCACCCGGATTCGCCTTCGCAGTAGCCGGCCTGGCCTTGATCATCACGGCCTTCAACGGAATCGACTTCGATCTCTACACGATCATCGAAGGCGGACCCCGGTTGACCCGATTGCTCGGACAAATGTGGCCCCTGAACTTTGAGGCCCTGCCGCGACTGTTAAACTCGCTCTGGATAACCTTTCTGATGGCGATCTGCGGCACGACGCTCGGTATTGCCGTCAGTCTTCCCTTGGTCCTGTTCGCGGCCCGCAACCTTACGCCTCATCCATACATCAGATTTGTCGTTCGCGCCTTCATCGCGCTCTGCCGCACGGTGCCGGACCTGATCTGGGCCCTGATCTTCGTGATCGTGGTCGGGCTTGGTCCGGTCGCGGGGGCCTTGGCGATCATGATGGACAGCATTGGTTTCCTCGGGAAGTTCTTTTCCGAAGCTTCTGAAGAACAGGATCCCGGCCCTCAAGAAGCCGTCAGGGCGATGGGCGGAAGCCGTCTCGATGTCGCCATGTCGGTCGTATTGCCGAGCGCGATGCCGGCTTTCACCAGCGATGCCTTGTTTGCCATGGAGAAGGCCGTGCGGGCATCCGTGATCCTTGGACTGGTCGGTGCAGGCGGAATTGTAATCGAGCTCAAAGCCGCCATAGATCTGTTCAAGTACGAAACGGCAGCGCTGATCATTCTGCTCATTTTCTCGCTCGTGGTTTCGGTGGAACAGGTGAGCAATCGCCTACGCGCCAAGATAATCGGCGGAGACTAATTCCAAGAGGCTCCAACGGTACGCGATACCTTAGTTGCAGCGGTAGGAATCGCTGTTGACGGGTAACTGCGGGTTGGCGCCGATTGCGCGAACAAGGAAACGGCCAGTTCCAGGGTTTTGCGCCGGCGAGATTGAAAGCGCGGTTACAGGTGACTTGAAACATTGTGGACGCCTCGATGAATTTGCCAGAACGCCCGAAGAAGCGGCGGGTGCTCGGGACCTGTTGTTCAGCCCACGCCGCCCACGATGGGCTGAGCGACATGCTGTACGTGATTCTGCCTGTCCTGGTGGAGCAATTCGGCCTGTCACTGGCGCAAATTGGAATGATCCGCGGCGCACACCGCACTGCCATGTCGCTCTTTCAGATTATCGCCGCCCTGCTTGCCGAGCGTCTGGGGGAACGGGTTTTATTGATCGCCGGCACAGCACTGACCGGAATATTTTTCATTCTCGCGGGCATGTCCTCCGGTTTCTATGCTCTATTGATCCTGCTGTTTCTGGTTGGACTCGGCCAATCCGTGCAGCACCCCCTCTGCTCTTCCATGCTCGGTACCGCCTACCGTGCCGGCGGCCATCGCGGCGCTCTCGGTACCTACAATTTCTCCGGCGACGTTGGCAAATTCATCGTCGCTGGTTCGTGCAGCCTGCTGCTGGCCGCCGGCGTTGCCTGGCAGGTGCCAGCCATCGGATACGGCGTGGTCATGGTGCTGGTCGCCATATTTCTGATGGTCGTCCTCACAAGACTGAACGCAGGCGGCGTACCAACAGCATTACATATGGCGGCGGACAAGGGCTGGGGCATTATCCATCGCAGAGGTTTTGCCTCCCTGTGCGCGATCGCGGCAATCGATAACGGCACGCGAACCGGTTTCCTCACCTTTGTCGTTTTTCTAATGTTGGAGAAAGGCGTGCCTGAAGGCTGGGCGTTTCAGGCCATTCCGGCTCTGCTCATAGGCGGAATTGCCGGAAAATTGGCGTGCGGCTATCTGGCTGAGTACTTCGGCGTGATTCGCATGGTGGTTGTTACAGAGGTGGCGACGGCCGCCGGTATGCTTCTGCTCTTGGTGCTCCCAAATGTCGCTGCGTTTGCTCTTCTTCCCATACTTGGTGTGGTGCTCAACGGGACATCGTCGGTGGTGTACGGTACCGTCGGCGATCTCGTGGAACGCGACCGCCAGTCGAGAGCGTTCGGCCTCATTTACACGCTGGGTACAGTATTTGGCGTTTTCACACCGCTGGCTTACGGCATGTTGGGTGACCGGATTGGTATCGAGGCCACCCTGGCGATCGCGTCCCTCCTTGTACTCTTCACTTTGCCATTTGCCATGCAATTGCGCTCATCCGTCGCCATTCGGACCACTGCCGTGTGACTGAATGACGTTTGCGAAATTCGAATCCGTGAAAGGAGACCAAGTCAATGTCGAAATCCGCAATTGAGATTAACGGGCGATCCTATGAATGGCCCAAGGACCCGGTCGTCGGCGTCTGTATCGACGGCTCTGAACCGGGTTATATCGAAGAAGCCGTGAAGGCGGGCGTCGCGCCGTACTTCGAACGGATCCTCAATGACGGCACCAATAGAATTGCCCATTGTGTCATTCCTTCGTTCACCAATCCGAACAACATCTCGATCGTTACCGGCTGCCCGCCGGTCGTGCATGGCATTTGCGGAAATTTCTTTTACGACCGGGAAACCGATTCCGAAGTGATGATGAACGATCCGAAGTTCCTTTGGGTCGAAACGATCTTGAAAGCGTTCCACTCTCGTGGCGCCAAGGTTTGCGCGATCACAGCCAAGGACAAGCTTCGCACACTGTTGGGAAAGGGCCTGGTCTTCGGCGACGGAACGGCGATCAGCTTTTCTGCCGAAACCCCCGAAACGGCGACGATGGACGACCATGGAATTGAGGGTGTCCTGGACCTCGTCGGCCTGCCTGTACCGGACGTCTATTCCGCCGGACTATCCGAGTTCGTCCTGGCCGCCGGCGTCAAAACCATGGCGCGGGACCGTCCGGATATCATGTACCTCTCGACAACTGATTTCATTCAGCACATGTGCGCACCGGGAACACCGGTGGCCAACGCGTTCTATGAGATGATGGACGGTTATCTGGCACAACTCGACGAGATGGGCTGTATCATCGCCATAACCGCCGATCACGGCATGAATGCCAAGCACAATTCCGAAAAGATGCCCGATGTCGTCTATCTCCAGGAATTGCTGGACGAAATGTTGGGCGAGGGCAAGGCTCACGTCATTCTTCCGATCACGGATCCCTATGTGGTACATCACGGGTCTTTTGGGTCGTTCGCCGCTGCCTATCTTGTTGACAGTGTCGACCAAACTGCTCTCCTCGGCCAACTCCAGGCGATGGAGTGGGTCGATTGCGCGCTTGATCGCGCCACTGGGTGCGAACGTTTCGAGCTGCATGAGGATCGGGTAGGTGACATCATTGTCATATCGACAAGGAACAAAGTGATTGGAACCACACGCGAGCGGCATGATCTTTCGGTTCTCAAGGAGCCACTTCGAAGTCATGGCGGCTTGACAGAGCAGAAGGTCCCGTTGCTGATGAATCGCAAGACCGATCTTCCGGGCAGTGCGCATCTACGGAACTTTGACATGTACGATCTTGCCTTGAATCACGTTCTCGAGGCGACGTAGCCTTGGATATGCTCGTCTGGGCCGCGGGATCCGGGCATGGGCGATGCGAGAACCCGCAGCACCTTTTCCATGACCTCCCCATCGATCCGGAACCGATGTGGTCCAGAACAGTAGCGCGCCGTTCGTGAGAATCCTGCCGTCCGCCTTGCAGCTCGATGGGCTCGACGGTCGCACGGCGCTCAAGTCAGGATCTCCCTGGGTATGCCCACGATCAAGTGCGGGCCACTGTCGATACCGGCGGCCTTCAGGAGCCCCTGCAACCGTGCCACGTTCTTTTCCGGGAACCAAATGCTTATGTGAATCTTGAATCCCAAGTGCCTGTCATGACACGCCTTTTGCACTGATCAGGTTCACATAAAAAT
>JAPOVX010000136.1 GCA_026707935.1 Paracoccaceae bacterium | reverse complement strand
GGATTCGCACCCACAAGGATGACGCGCCTTTCCACGGCGCACTGAGCTATGCGGGTTGATGCCCAGCAAGGCCCGGCGAGGCGTTGCCTCCTTTTTCATGGCGGCGGCCAGCATGCCCGCCAAGGCCCTGGCATCGAGCTTCCGTCGCTAAGGGGTAGCAGCCAGATTCGTGTTGAAATACACGCTAACGACCGGGCTTCAGTTCCCGCGTGGCCATGAAATTGTAGAGGGTTGACTGGGAAACGCCCGTAATCTTTGCAATTGCGGTACGGGAGACGCCGACGTCGATGAACTCGCGGATTTCGTCCTCTTTCCCGTCCAGAGGCGACACACCCAGTGATCCTTTCGGGCGCCCGAGCGTCTTGCCGGAGGCCCTGGCTTTCGCGAGGCCTTCGCGCGTGCGTTCCGAAATCAGATCACGCTCGACTTCGGCGAACAGCCCGGACAGCGTGGTCATGACCTTGGTCTGGAAATCCTGCTTGCCTTCGACACGAATGTTCTCCTTGATCGCGATGAAAGCGACGCCCGCCTTTACGAAACCGTCAAGGACTGTAACGATCTGGCCGAGCGAGCGTCCGAGCCTGGAAAGTTCGCTCACGACAAGGCAGGTGGTCGCCGCGGTCGAGAATGCCGATCAGTTCACCAAACCGACGGCGCTTTGCCGTGGCCTGTCCCCGTGTTGTTGCCTCGACGAAGTCGTCGATCTGGAGGCCGTGTATGCGGGCATATTCGAGAATGGAGAGGCGCTGGCTGCCTGCATCCTGCTGCGGCATCGAGACCCTGAGATAGGCGATGGTTTTCATGCGTTGTCCATGTAATCGTTCTTTCACTATTTTTGCGTGACAGTATCGGGCGATGAAATTCGTGTGGTTTCCAACGACTGATTTGACCGATTTTGACGAACGTTTCCTCAAGACAAATCTGTGCGAACCTTCGCCCCCGACGTCTTCGACGCCATCACTTTCCCGTTCGACGCCCTCTGGCCCGAAGTGACCGCACGTGCAAAAAACTGAGAGAAATAATTAACTGGCGCGATCCGGCAGCGGTTGCGCGGTGGATGAAGGCCCTACCCAAGTCCTGACGCCCTTCGCAGCGCGGCGTTCATACGGCTTTGCCACCCGGCTCCGGACGCCTTGAAAGCGTCTACCACGTCTCTATCCAACCGGATCGTCGTGGATACCTTTGTCACAGACGCTTTCGGCCGGCCTCTTCGTACCGGTGCCGCATCAATCACTCTGGCCCAATTGTCGGTGGAGAGATCGGGTATTTCGTCCGGATCAACCCAGTTTCGGTCCGTATCGTCTCTCTTCGCGCCCATTGGCCTTCCTCATGCTGATGACTCGCTTTGCATTTTCGCGCCGTGTCCTTGCCAGGACCACCATTCGCGCATCCATGAAACCGAAAGTCAGGAATCGCTCCTCCCCAGAGTTGAAACGAATGTCCGGAAACGTGATATGCGTGCCAGAAAACACCTCATGTGCCCTCGCCATATCGAGACCACGACCTTTGTTCGTCGTCGCATCACGTTTCGACGGATCATATTCAACTTTTATTTTTTGTTACTACATTAAATGGCAATGTATGCAAACCGGAATCCGTTTCACCCGGGCTCGAAATGGGCTTCAAACGCACATAGGTCCTGATTCCGCCATAGGATTCCTATGCCTTGGGTTTCTTAATCCTGTTCGATTTCATCCAGATTGAGAAGTTGCCGGGTGGAGTGTTGTCTGGCAGGGATGCCTCGTCAGTCGGCATGTCAGAAAGGGCAGCGCGCTGGCGCGCCGTCAGAATACTGCGTCGTGGCATGCGGGATTGTCTTTGTTGGAGTATATAGTCTGTTTGGTACAGACCCCGGGTCATATGAATCAATGACTTGCAAGGCCGAATTCAGGGGAGGTTCAATTGGGACAGTGGGCGGCCATCTACACCACGGTTTCCACCGCGGACCAGTCCTGCGAGCGCCAGGCTTCGGAATTGACGTCCTTCGCCGGGCGATGCGGCTATGACGTGGCAGGGATATTCATGGAAACCGCGCCAGGGGCAGCCGCCAATCTTACCGCACGCAATGAGGTAATGGATCTCGCACAGACGCGACAAATCGATGCCGTCCTTGTCTCCGAGCTCTCCCGGTGGGGGCGATCGACACAGGCTCTGCTCGCCACGCTGCACCGACTGGCAAGATGGAAAGTCTCGGTTGTCGCAATGAACGGAATGACCTTCGGACTCGATACGCCACATGGCCGGATGGTGGCCACAATGCTGGCGGGGATCGCTCAATTCGAACGTGAACTGATCAGTGAGCGCGTGAAATCGGGGTTGGCAGCGGCGAAGGCTCGGGGGAAGAAGCTCGGCCGCCGACCAGGACAGCGGCCAAAGTCAGACAGGTTCACGCCCAATCTCCTCCAGGCCGTCAGCGAACGACGAAGCTAACGCTGAATCGCCCGTGATCTCGGGATCAGCAAGAATACCGTCCTCGACGTCGTAAAACGGCACAGGCAAGCCGGATGAATTTGCATTCTCGCAACGCTCAGCATCAAATGTGAATTGCCCGTGAACGCGACAAGAGGCAAAGACCAAATGCTTGGAGTGTCATTTCGCACCCTTCCGGAATCGACCACATTCTGCCGGGGGGCCGCCATTGACCACGTGCCGTGCAAGCGCAACGAGGATTGCCCGCAAGGACAAGCGGTCTGAGTTCCGCTCTCGGAAGGTCATGGAGACCAGGATTTCAGCCAACCGAAATCAGCCGTACCGATTGTCCCACTTCCATCAAGTGCAGGAGAGTTCGCACGGCCTGGCCGCGGTCCGTACGGAGGTCGGGATCGCATTCGAGAAACGCCCTGGCCTCCTTGTGAGCATCGCGGAGCAACTTGCCCTGGTTTTCGATGTCCGCAATCCTGAATTCGGGTAGTCCGGATTGGTGGACGCCAAGCAAGTCTCCGGCGCCGCGCATTGCGAGGTCTTCCTCGGCAATGCGGAATCCGTCTTCGGTCTGTTGAATGATTTCCAGGCGCCGCCGTGCGTTGCTCGAAATTGGCTCGCCAAACAGCAAGAGACAGGATGATTCACTCCGTCCTCGCCCTACCCGTCCGCGAAGTTGATGAAGCTGGGCAAGACCGAAGTTCTCTGCGTGTTCAATGATCATGATTGTGGCGTTGGGAACATCAATGCCAACCTCGACAACGGTTGTCGCGACGAGCACGCGAATGGTACCGCTGGTGAACGCATCGAAAACCGTGTCCCTTTCTGCCGGCGACATCTGGCCGTGCACGAGACCGGCCGCATCATTACCGAGCACGGCCCGTAGTGACGAATACCGGTTCTCTGCCGGCGTCAGCGTCGACACGCCG
>JAPOVX010000300.1 GCA_026707935.1 Paracoccaceae bacterium | reverse complement strand
GGAGGACGCCATCGCGGCGATGGAGCGGAGTCGGGTTGAACGGGGCGAGCTCGACATTCTCGTGAAGGCGGCCGGGATCGAAATCGAAAAGACCGTCGAGGACACGTCCCTGGAAGAGTGGAACCGAAGCTTCGCGGTCAATTCGACAGGCACGTTTCTGACCTCGAAACATGCCCTGCCCCTGATGCGCGAAGCCGCGAATTCAGGCAGCAGTGCCGGCCTGATCAATTTCGGATCCTATGACGGCTTTATCGCTGACCCGGGTCTTGCCGCCTATTGTGCCACCAAGGGCGCGGTGCATGCCCTGACCCGTGCCATGGCCTGTGATCACGGGCCGGAAGGTATTCGTGTCAACGCGGTTTTCCCCGGTTATGTCGACACGCCGATGCTCCAGAGTTTCTTCGAAGGCGATGGTTCCGGCGGCGGTGGAGGAAATATCGAAACGCTGAAAAAGGCCGTCCGCGACGTGCATCCGATGCGCACGTACGGAACGCCGGAGGACATCGCCAATCTGGTGAACTGGCTGGCCTCCGACGAGGCGCGTTATGCCTGCGGACAACTTTGGGTCCTGGACGGAGGACTGTCCGCGCAGGTGCAGCAGATGAAACTCTGATGCCCGGGTCCGGCTCCGAGACTTTCGCTCCAACCGGCGGCGCGTGCATGCCGTCGATGCCGCCGCAACTGCCGGCGGCCCCGGCCGGGATCGCAATAGCCATCATCGGGGCAGCGAAGGCAGGGGCGCCGATCGTCCACCCGGACACCCGTGATCCGCGAACAGGCAAGCCAGGCCCGAGATATCCGACCAGATCCTGCCGGCCACCAGGCAATCCTCCGACGCGATGGCCGGTGCTTCGAGCGGCGCCAACCCGGGCTGCCGAGAAGGGCGCGGGCACAGGCAGCGCCATGCCGGTCCATGCGACGGACGCCTGTACGGCCGTCCGGTTTGTCACGGTCGCACGCTGATGCGGCTGGCCGGGAAAAGAGCCTTTGTAACGGGAGGGCGGCAGGGAATTGGCCGAGGAATCCTGGATGCATTCCTGGCCGAAGGCGCCGATGTGGTCACCTGTGGTCGAGGGCTCCGCCCTGATGGATTACCGTCGGATTGGCTGACCCTGGACGTCTCGGATGCCCGGGCCGTCGCAAACGCTGCGCGCAAGTTGGGATCGCTCGACATCCTCGTGAACAATTCCGGGGTCCAGATCGAAAAGACGGTCGTGGACAGCACTGATGCCGACTGGGACCTGGTGATGGGGGCGAATGCCCGCGGCGTTTTCAACGTGTGTCGCGCCCTGATCCCGCTGATGCAGGATGGCGGTTCGATCATCAACATCGGGTCGATCTCGGCAGACGTGGCTGACCCGTCCATGGCGCTCTACAACGCTTCCAAGGCTTTCGTGCACGGCCTGACCCGATCCATTGCGGTCGATCATGGCCCATCCATCCGTTGCAATGCGATTTGCCCCGGGTGGATCGAAACAGGTATGCTGGATGCGGGCTTCGAACGTGCCGATGATCCGGCCAAGGCAAGATCGGACGCTCTTGCCCGCCACCCGACACGGCGCTTCGGTCATCCCGAAGACATCGCTTCAATTGCGGTTTGGCTGGCTTCGGATGAATCCGGCTTTGCCACCGGTCAACTCTTCACCGTGGACGGCGGCATGACCGCCGCATCTCCACTCAATCCGGGACTATTTTGATGAGCGACGTTTCCCGCACCGCTGTCCTGGGCGCCAGCGTCATTGGCGCAAGCTGGGCGGCCTTGTTCCTGGCCTCGGGACGGAGCGTAACGGTCTATGACCCCGACCCCGGCGCCGAGAGCGCCGTTCGCGGTTATCCAACGCGCCGTAAATCCCCGTCTTTCGGGTCGGGGATACAAGGCGCAGCCGCGCTAGCGCGGGTTCCCGATGGTGCGTTGTTCTTCCACATATCTGCGGATGATGTCCAGCGGGGCTCCTCCGCAGGATGCGGCGAAGTAGGACGGCGACCACAGCACGCCTTTGCGATAGCGCCCGGTGATTTCGGGCCGGACGCTCCGCAGGCGACGGCTTGACACCCCCTTGAGGCTGTTGACCAGCCTGGAGAGGAACAGCTTTGGCGGGTAGGTGACGAGCAGATGCACGCGATGCGGACAGGGTGGTTGGGCTGGACATGGGGATTACCCATCTGGTGAGCGCGATTTCGGGCGGGAAGGTGGACAATCCCCGTTTCGTGACGCGCGCGGCGGCCTTCCGCACTGCAGGACTTCGAGCAATACTGATGACCGTGATCGCAGCGCGCGCAGAGAATGACCTGGACGCGGCACCGCTTGCAGAGGAAAACCCGACCTTGTGAACACATCCGCCGCCGTCAGAGCGGGGTGGACCCGGGCACGGAACTGCCTGATAATGGGCAGGAACCCGGTCACCATGACCGGTTCTCCGGGTGCGGCGCCGGTGTTCTTGCGTGAACTTTGGCCGGTGCCGCATCGCTCTTTCCGACGCCGCTTCTGCACCCTCCGGCCGGAAACCGCGATCCCCGATCCAGGACCCGTTACACGACAGGACTGACAACAGGGCCGTCCAGACCGGGCGGCGGAACGTCCCGGGCCCGCCGCCGGGCGTCAGGGCCGGCGCCGCGGTTATCCCGCAGAAGGCCGAATCGTCATCCCGGATCGGCGGCAACAGGGCTCCGATACAAAAGGGTCGCTACGATAGGGTCGACACAACAGAATCACCGCAATAGGGAAAAAACGCGGCAAACCACCCAGAATGCCGCGCACTAGTTCAGCCGCTAACATCCCGACCGGGCGCCGGCGCCAGCCTCGCGAAACCCGGCCAGTTCAACAGCCAGTTTGCGATGTCGAAAGAGCGTGGACCTGTCCCGGTAAAGGGACCGCAAGGATGCAAGGTTCGGTGACGGCACATCCAACTGGTCTGCGACATGAACAAGTACCGCCTGAGGAACCATCTTCGTCGAAAGTTCCGCACGACCGGTCATCTTCACGACGCATAGATGCAGGGCCAGACCAAGCCTGTTCAACTCCCCACGGCGATCGCAAACGGCAGCAATCTCCTCAGGACCCAGGGTGAAAAACACGGGGCTTATATAGATGGGTTGACAGTGCGATTACGCTGCCAGTTTCCGATCGATTTCACTGGTCACAGGGATTGGGAACATCTGATTCGGACCCTGGATGATTCCTTGACAAATCAGGCAATTCGTGCGATGCGCGTGTGACGGGAAGGTGCTGATTTTCCCGTCACCTGACAAACCTTGTGCCGAAGGCCCGACCGCGTGAGCGAAACTTCCACATACCGCAACATCATCTACCGGCTCCTGCCAGGCTCCAGGGCCAACGCACGGCGCCTGGCCGGACAGGCGGGCGCCTGCC
>JAPOVX010000061.1:6593-27039 GCA_026707935.1 Paracoccaceae bacterium | reverse complement strand
GAGCGGTTCCCCAGGACGGCGCGCGCGCATTGGGCCGTGGAAAACTCCCTCCACCGGGTCCTGGACGTGACCATGGGAGAGGACAGCCTGCGCAACCGGAAGGAAAGCGGTCCCGAAAACCTGGCGCTGATGCGGAAACTGGCACTGAACCTGGCGCGGGTCACGCCAACAGCCAGGAAGCAATCGATGCGCGGCAAGCTGAAGAGGGCCGGCCGGGGACAACGATTTCCTTCTGAAACTCGTCAGCTTCGCATCAAGCCTCGCAAGGGACGTTGAAACCGGAAAAGTCCAAACGCGATAGCCCTGGTTCCGGGACGTGTGTGTCTTGCCACAATCCATCGAATCCGCTACCTATATGCTCCCGTATGCAGACATGATTCCGGACTGAATTCGATTTGGAATCGGGTCGATTGGCGGGGACTTCTGTAAATATGGCCCGATTTGTGTTCATTACTGGTGGCGTTGTTTCTTCGCTCGGCAAGGGATTGGCAACGGCTGCCCTGGGCGCACTCCTGAAAGCGCGCGGCTACACCGTCAGACTGCGAAAGCTCGACCCCTACCTGAACGTCGATCCGGGTACGATGTCGCCTTTCGAACACGGCGAGGTGTTTGTCACCGACGACGGCGCCGAGACCGATCTGGATCTCGGCCACTACGAACGTTTCACACATGTCTCGGCGAGGTCTTCCGATTCCGTTTCCGCTGGCCGGATTTACTCCAATGTCCTGGAGAAGGAGCGCCGTGGCGACTACCTCGGCAAGACGATCCAGGTGATTCCGCACGTCACCGACGAGATCAAGGACTTCATCGCGACCGGCGAAGATGAAGTCGACTTCATGCTCTGCGAAATCGGGGGAACGGTTGGAGATATCGAAGGGTTGCCGTTCTTCGAGGCAATCCGCCAGTTCAGCCAGGACAGGCCAGACGGCAAATGCGTTTTCGTCCATCTCACCCTCTTGCCGTACAATTCGGCATCGTGCGAACTGAAAACCAAGCCGACGCAGCACTCGGTAAAGGAACTCCGTTCCATCGGGATCGCGCCCCATGTCCTTGTTTGCCGTTCCGAACGCGAAATTCCCGAAAACGAACGGCGCAAGGTCTCACTTTTTTGCAACGTGCGGCGTGAATGGATCATAGGCGCCCCGGACCTGGATTCGATTTATGACGCTCCCCTCGCCTACCACGAGGCAGGTCTTGATCAGGCCGTACTTGACGCGTTCCGCATTGAACCCTGCCCACGACCGGATCTTTCGGTCTGGGAGAACGTTTTCGATCGTGTTCACAACCGCGAAGGACAGGTCAAGATAGCGATAGTCGGCAAATACACGCGTCTTGAGGATGCCTACAAATCCATCGCGGAAGCCCTGGTACACGGTGGAATGTACAACCGGGTCAAAGTTGTGGCGGACTGGGTCGATGCGGAGCAACTGGAGAACGGAGTCGACGCGCCCTCAAAGCTTGTCGGATTTGACGGTATTCTGGTTCCGGGAGGATTCGGGAAGCGCGGCACCAATGGCATGATCGCGGCAGCCAGGTTTGCCCGCGAACGCAAGGTTCCATACTTGGGGATCTGCCTCGGCATGCAACTGGCAGTCATAGAAGCCGCGAGAAATGTCGGGCAAATCTGGACAGCCGGATCCGAAGAGTTTGCGAACGAAAATGAAAACGGGTGCGCGGATATCTCTCCCGTGATCTATCACCTGAAGGAATGGGTCAAGGGAAACACGAAACTCAAAAGGACAGTCGACGACAACAAGGGTGGAACCATGCGCCTCGGGGCATACGATGCCGTCCTCGGGCCGGAGTCAAAAGTCGCCGAAATATACAATTCAACGTCAATCTCGGAGCGCCATCGCCATCGCTACGAAGTCGACGTCAGGTATCGCGAACAACTCGAGGCATGTGGTTTGATCTTTTCGGGAATGTCCCCGGACGGTCGTCTTCCTGAAATCGTGGAACTGAACGGACATCCCTGGTACATCGGCGTTCAGTTTCACCCGGAATTGAAATCCCGGCCGTTCGATCCGCACCCCCTCTTCAGAGACTTCATACGCGCCGCGATGGAACAATCGAGACTGGTATGATCCAACCTTCTGTCCGGTTCACGGGTTTTTCAGCCGGTTCGATTCCCGGAGCACCGGAATGATTTCCGAACTCGTCGCGCTATTCAGATTTCCCGTACCCGAAACGCCGAATCGGTTTTCCGCTGAAGACGAAAAACTCGCATTGGCCGCGCTGATGGTACGCGCCGCCCGAATCGATGGTGAGTACCTTCCGCACGAACAACACGTCATCGACATGGTATTACAGGAACGTTTTGCGCTGGCAGCACCGGACTCGGTCCGAATTCGCCGGGAAGCGGAAGAACTGGAAGCGCAGGCTCCCGATACCGTCAGGTTCACGCGCGTCATCAAGCGAACGGTGCCGTACGAGGAACGGAAGGCGATTGTTGAGGTTCTTTGGAAGGTTGTGCTTGCCGACGACACGCGCGAAGCCGAAGAAAACGGGTTTCTCCGCCTGGTGACCCATCTCGTCGGTGTCGCCGACCGTGACAGCGGTCTGGCTCGCCAGCGAGCAGAGAGAGAGAGAAATCCCGAACAGAGTGAATGAGTCGTGAAACGCCGCATTGCCAGTCTCCCGATGTACATTCTGCCGGAGACCATTGATGATCATGAACGATATTGGTCGCTGATCCGTCACCACCTGGGAAACGAAGGTCTTGACGCTCCCGAGAAGTTGGATCCAACTGAATTCACCCGGCCCGGTCCGACTCTCGACGAACTGTACTTCACCCAAATTTGCGGGTTGCCTTACCGGCGCAACCTGGCCGGTCACGTTACATTGATCGGTACGCCGGATTACGGTGTCTTCGGTAGCAAACCGGGATACTACCGGAGCGCAATTGTCGCCCATCGAGATGACCGGCGTAACCGGATCGATGAATTCGACGGTGCCATATTGGCCTACAACAACAAGCTGTCACAGTCCGGATACGCGGTTCCAACAGGAATTGCGCGTAATCATGGAATCACTTTTGGCGGCCAGATGCATTCCGGTTCCCACCGGCAATCGATACGCATGGTCGCATCAGGACAAGCCGACATCGCTGCAATCGACGCGGTTTCGCTCGATCTGATTGCCCGAATCGGATCCGATCCGGACATGGGTCAACTGAGAATCATTTTCTGGAGCGAACCAACGCCGGGGCTGCCATACGTAACCTGGAAGAATGCCGACCCCGACCCTTTCTTTCACGCTGTCAGATCGGCAATTCGAGATCTGAGCGTCGATTTGCGATATCGACTGCGGTTGTTCGATCTCGTCCCCATTCCTTCCTCCGAATACCATTCGGTCGCTCCCTGATCGATTTTCTGCCGATTCGTTCGAAGCCCTGTCCTGGATCGTCCGAAACGCGGATGTGATCACGGCGAGGATTGCGGTCTTGAACCTCGAATCGTGCCGTCGACAAGGACACGTGCGCTGTCTGCGGTCATATTTATCCCGCTTGAGCGGATTCCGCGCAGCATGCACAGCCGAAAAAAATATCGTTAATTCATATCTCAAAAGCAAATCCCTGCACCAAAAGTCACCGTGTCGCGCTATCCTGTCCGTACCGTGGTGATCCACCTGTCAAAAACGTGGCAGAAAGGCGTTCAAGCGTAGCGGCGGTAACATGTGCTCGTCCCGGTGAACCGCCGATCAATTCGTCAATTCACGCATCTTCTTGATCCTGTCATATGCATCGTTGGCTTCGGCAGTCTTTGTTTCGCCGAGCTTGCGAAATTCGACCGGGACTCCCTGCGCCTCCAGACGATCAGGATGATAATTCCGGACAATTTTCAGGTAGGCCGCGCGAACTTCCGAATCCGAGGCATCCGGGCTCAAGCCCAGGACTTCGTAAGGATCGACGGTGTCATCACGAGTTGACGAAATGTAGGTGCCTTCGATCCGAGACCAATCCCCATCGCTGAATCCGAAAATCCGCGCGACACTCGCCAGGAACCTGCGTTCACTCGGATGGTAGACGCCGTCGGCGACGGCGATCTGCAATAATCCTGCGAGAAAGCTCTCCAGGACATTACGATTTTCGGAAAAGATCACCCGGATCTGCCTCGCGTACGGCTCGAAACCGAGCGAATCCGACTTGGCTGCATTGAAAATCAGATGAACGTTGGAATATGCGTCCTCGGGAATTGGGAATACGGCCTTCAGTGTTTCAACCTCATCCCTGGTGACCTTGCCGTCTACCTTGCTCAGTTTTGCCGCGAGCGTAACGAGCGAAAAAATGAAGGCCCATTGAAGTTCCTCGGGAGAATCCTTGCGACCGCGTGTATCGCGGAGGTCTCTCTTGCGCACGGTTCCCGCGCCGCCCAGCATTGACTTTTCGACGAAATGCCCGGCGACCACACCGAACAAGGCTCCGATTGGACCACCGAAAGCAAATCCGATCGTTCCTCCCAGTATCTTTCCAAGTGCACTCAATTTCCAATCTCCGCCTCGATCGAATTTGAACCGCCCTGAATCGCGCTTGGCAGCGCTACGATTTCGATTACGTCGTGGATAATCGGAAATCCTCCAGATTCAAGGATCGTTTGCGGTTCGGCTTCCACCTTGACTTGCCCGGAATGGCCTCACGGCCGGCGGCAAGCAGGGAAATCACTACGCGAGATTTTGTTGGTCCCTGACAATTGATGGTGGTAGATCAGCGAACGAAGCTGCGACGGCGGTCACACCTTCGAGTGACAAAACCAGGCCAATTTCGACAACTCGGATCAAAATCCATGCACATCGGCATACTGCAGACCGGGCGGACTCATGAGGCGCTGGTCTCCAAGCACGGCGAATACCCGGACATGTTTGAGAGGCTGTTGTCGGGACAGGGCATGCAATTTTCGACGTGGCCGGTCCTGGAGTGCCGTCTACCGGAGAGGCCTGCGTGCGCCGAAGGCTGGCTCATCACGGGTTCACGCTTTTCGACGTATGAAGATCATCCCTGGATTCCGCCGCTCGAGGATTTCATCAGGGCAACTTATGAGGCGGGGGTTCCGATGATCGGCGTTTGTTTCGGTCATCAGATCATCGCGCAAGCGCTGGGCGGGGTCGTCGAAAAGTACCCTGGAGGTTGGTCAGTGGGACGCACGGCGTATCGCGTTGACGGTTTTCAAGAACCGTTATCCATGCTGTCGTGGCACCAGGACCAGGTTTGCGAGATCCCGCCGGAAGCCCGGGTCGTCGGCTCCAGCGACAGTTGCCGGAACGCCGTCCTTGCGTACAAGGGAAATGCTCTTTCCGTACAACCCCACCCGGAGTTCGATGCGGATTTTGTTGATGGCCTCTTCGAGAAAGTCGGACTTCAAGCCGTGGGTATCAAACGCACAAGGGAAGAACAGTCGAGGCTTCACGCACCTCTCGACGCAGACAAGTTTGCCAAAGTCATGGCCGGATTTTTCAGGGATCCCGGTTCCTGGCCGCCTTCCTGAACCGACAGTTCTCTAACGATCGCCGGTATTCCCGTGTCTCGGGTGAACCGGGACAAGCCATTCGTGAGTGTCAGGCGTGCAGTTCCCGGCTCATTCGCGTCCCGTCCGGTGCTATGGCCTCTGACGAAATGCTGACCACTCCAGGATCAACAGCCAGCGACCTGAAAAGCCCCCAGGCCATGGCCAGAAGGACGAACGAAATCGGAAAGGCCGCCGCGGTCGAAGCAGTCTGGAGTGCGCCAAGACCTCCGGCCAGCAACGGGATGGCAGCATCGAAACCGTCGCCAAGGCCCCCCGATGATTCGGAAAACCTTTGGCGGGTTGTCGTCTCCCATCGGCAACATTGTCGTGATGACCAGCGTTCCTCGGTCCGAAGACGTAATGAACCACAACGCCGGGAGCAGTGTCGCAAGCGGCGAAAGGAGCCAGTCGCAATGCCGAATCCACTGCACGCCAATGATCGCCCGGGAACGTACCCGCCGAGCTGGTACCAGTCGACAGTTCCGGTCCGCGCGCCCGTACCGCCTCTTGAAGCCGAACTTTCAGTCGATGTCTGTGTCATCGGCGGTGGGTATACCGGATTGTCCTCTGCCATTCATCTGGCGGAATTCGGATACGACGTCGTCGTACTTGATGCCCACCGCGTCGGCTGGGGGGCTTCAGGACGAAACGGTGGCCAGGTCGGGTCAGGTCAACGACTGGGACAGGACGTTCTCGAAAGGAACTTGGGCCACGATCACGCCCGCGCATTATGGTCAATCGCCGAAGAAGCGAAGTCCACGGTCCGTGCACTCATCCGGAAACACGCCATCCGATGCGATTATCGGCCGGGTGTTGCCGGGCTCGGTCAGGGTAAAGAGTCGGCACGACTCGCTCGTTCTACGCTTGAACGTCTTGAGCGAAGTTACGGTTACGACAAGCTGGAATTGCTCGACGATGACTCGCTCGCCGAACTCGTCGGTTCGTCAGCATTCAGGGGTGGGTTGATCGACTGGGGTGCCGGCCATCTGCATCCATTGAAATTCGCGCTCGGGTTGGCCGACGCAGCACGTGAAATCGGGGTCCAGCTATTTGAAATGTCCGAGGCCGAGTCGATCAGACTCGGGAAAAGTGCAACGGTGAAGACGGCGAAGGGAAGCGTTTCCGCAAACGCTGTTGTCATCGCCTGCAACGGATACCTTGGGGCGCTTGATACTGAAATCGCCCGCAGGGTCATGCCTATCAACAGCTTCATGATCGCCACCGAGCCACTCGATGAAAGCACGGCCAAACGATTGCTTCGCCGCGATGTCGCTGCCTATGACGACAGGTTCGTTGTCAATTACTTTCGGAAAACGCCCGATCACAGACTTCTCTTCGGAGGAGGAGAAAGCTATGGTGTCCGCTTTCCGCCCGATATTGCGCACAAGGTACGGAAGCGCATGCTCAGGATCTTTCCCGATCTCGGCGGCATCCGGATTGATTATGCCTGGGGCGGAACCCTTGCGATAACCCGTAACCGGATGCCTCACTTTGCGCGGGTTGAAAACGGCATTTACTCGGCGTCCGGGTATTCCGGCCATGGCGTGGCCATGGCAACCATGGCAGGCAAGATTATCGCACAGGCGATCAACGGAGATCTCGAAAAGGTCGACGTCATGTCACGCGTGCCAACACCCGGTTTCCCCGGTGGAATCCGCTTGTGGTCACCCGTTCTCGCTCTCGCACTTGTTTGGTTCGCTATTCGCGATCGCATCTTGTAGTCTTCGGCGTCCCGCGGTTCTCGCGCCTCGGGAACCGAAGGCGGCAATCATGGCCGCCAAAAAAAACGAGGAAGCCGTTCGGGACAGTGCCTCAGTCCACGATTGACCAATGACCAAGCACAGCAGAGACGAAGCCTATCGGCTGAAAGACAGCGATGCGCACCGGAAGTACTACGATTCCTGGTCCAGTAGTTATGACAGGGATTTCGCTGTCAGGTCGGGCTACATCTATCCGGAAGAACTCGTTCAGCGGTTTTTCACGCGTGCTGACCCCGAGGACGACCCGATCCTCGATATCGGATGCGGAACGGGATTGGTCGGTCTGGCATTCGCGGGTCGTGGCAAAACGGTTGATGGGATGGACATTTCAACCGGCATGCTTGCCGAGGCCCGGCGAAGCTGTGCCTATCGCGACCTGATTGAAGTTGACCTGACCGATCCATCGACAATTCCGGCCAGGCGTTACGGGGGGCTGGTCAGTTGCGGGACGTTTACAATCGGGCATCTGGGCCCAGTGGCATTCGAATCCGCATTGCAACTGGCGCGTCCCGGAGCTCTTTGCGCAATCGGAATCAATCAACTGCATTATGAGAATGAACGGTTCGGTTCATCGATTGAGTCGCTGGTCGACAAGGGACGGATTTTCGCTTTCAGCATCCATGTCGTGCCCGTTTACAAGGATGTGGAAGAACCGGATGCACCGATCAACCAGTCCAACGTGGCCATGTTTCGAACCGCATTTGAGTGAAGGCGTGCTACGCGATTGTGCCGGACGCGCAACGGTCCGGTTCCTGAACATCTCGCGATGATCCATCCATCCGGCACTCCAACGCCGGGTCAATTGCATCTTCCGCATTCGCCGAAGTCAACCGAGGTCAGACGGGAACGGCGAGAATCATCTGCAGCCCGCGTCAACATCCCGTGAGAAGCCACGGCAAACCGATGTCTGGTAAGGTCAGGGAAATGGAATCCGGGAAGCCTGGATCACGTCAATTGAGCAACCGATGCGAGAGTCGCTCGCTGATCGATACCCCGCAGTCTACGCCGACAATCCGGCACGGGCCCTGGCCCTGGACAACTTGCGAGGAAGATTGAACTGGATGTCTTCCCTGACTCCGTCGGAAATCTTGACCGTAAGTTCGAACATCTGATCGAGCCGCGCGATCAGTCCCTGCACCAGTTTTTCCGGCGCCGAAGCACCCGCAGAGATTCCGACCGACCGGGCATCCGACAGCCACTCCGGGTCCAGGCCGTCGGCATCCGGGACAAGGTAACTGTCGGCGCCGCACGCTTCGCCAATTTCCCGCAATCTGCAGGAATTCGAACTGTAGTGGGCACCAATTATGAGGATGACATCGACCTGTTTCGCCATGGCCCGGACCGCAGTCTGCCTGTTCTGGGTCGCATAACAGATGTCTTTGACGTCCGGGCCAACGATGTTCGGAAACCGTTTCACCAGCGCGGTGATGACGTCGCGCGTGTCATCAACTCCCAGCGTTGTTTGGGTCACGTACGCCAGTTTATCGGGATTCGCCAGTTCCAGCTTCTCAACGTCTTCCACCGTTGCGACGATGTGGACCCGCCCATCGACCTGACCCACAGTGCCTTCGACTTCAGGATGCCCTTCATGGGCAATCATGATCAGTTCATATCCCTTTTTTGAATACCGTTTGGCCTGACTGTGCACCTTGGTGACCAACGGACAGGTCGCGTCAATGACCTGCAGGCTTCGCTCGCCAGCTTCATTCACGACTTTTCTCGACACTCCATGCGCGCTGAAGATCGTGATCGCGCCGACCGGAACATCGCCGATGTCCCTGACGAAGACGACGCCCTTCTCTTCGAATTCGGTGACGACCGTCTTGTTGTGGACAATCTTGTTTCGGACATAGATTGGCGGACCGTAGAGATCGAGAGCGCGTTCCACGATCTCGACCGCCCTTACCACGCCCGCACAAAAACCGCGCGTTTCGGCCAATAGGACCTGCAGAGGTGGTTTTTTCAATGTTTTTCTCCCGGTGCCTGGACGAACTGGGATTGTCTCAATTTGCCTGCTTGGCAGGCGCCCCGCGTCCAGAAGCCTTTGGACTGGAATTCCCATTATACACCAGCCAATGAATCCCAGTCCAGTACGCCAAGCTCATTGTTTATCTGGAACGAGAAGCAGGAACGGATTCTGCCTCACGGGATCGATTTCAGCTGCAACCGGTGCCGCTGACCCAATATTGCCGGAAAACGAAATCTCGTCTATCGTCCCTGGTGCCGTGAGTTGGCGGCTCCACCCACCAATGCCCGCCAGTTTCCCGAGCCCGGCTACCGGTGCCCGATACTGAAAATGGCGGGTCTCAGCGATATCGTTGTTCGGTCAAGGACCTTGTAATTGACAGATTCCTCCTTGAAATCCGGGACAGAAGATTTTCTCAGGGATACTGCCGCGGCGGTCGAGCAGGAACTCGCTACGATCCTGCCGCAATCCACGGAACGCGACTCCCGGCTTTTCGATGCCATGCGTTACGGCGTCCTTGGCGGCGGAAAACGCCTGAGGGCTTCTCTGCTCAGGAGCTGCGCGCATGTCGCTGGTGCTGACGACCGGAACGCCGTGTTTGCCGCCGCGATTGTCGAACTCGTCCACGGCTATTCCCTCGTACATGACGACCTTCCGGCGATGGACGACGACATGTTGAGGCGCGGCAAACCCACGTGCCACATTGCCTTCGACGAAGCTACGGCAATACTGGCCGGAGATGCGCTCCTCACGCTTGCGTTCGAACTGTCAGCGGATTCGAGGCTCAATGGAGATCCGGGGATCAGGTGCGAATTCTCTTCAGCTCTGGCGGCCGCGGCGGGAGGCGACGGAATGGTCGGCGGGCAAATGGTGGACCTCCGGTCTGAAAACCGGCCCGAAAGCGACCTTGAACTCGTCAAGTTGATCTCGATGAAAAAAACGGCGGCTCTTATCGCATTCTCGTGCGAAGCGGGCGCCATTCTCGCTGGCCAGGCCGGTCAGGAAAAACGCCGTTCCTTAAGAGAATTCGGTTTTGAAATCGGACTCGGTTTTCAAATTGTCGATGACCTGCTGGATGTTTGCGGAGACGAAAAGAAGCTCGGAAAGGCAGTCGGGATGGATGCCAAGCGCGGCAAGGCAACTTTCGTCACCTCTCTAGGAGTCGAGGGTGCCAGGCGGGAAGCGGATTCTCTCTTCACATGCGCATTGGCAAGGCTGGAAGGCATGGGCAAACGGACGCGAACGCTGAGGGGAATTACCGAGATCCTGAGGGACCGCCAATCCTGACCGTTTCCGGAAACCGTCACTGATCCGTTCCCTTTGGTTGAAATCAAGTGTTTCTGGCGATCAATGCCGAACGGCAAGCCGAGCAACCGCACAGTTGCTCGCAAGCACCTTCGTGCGACAACGATAGTCCCGTTCATGCATTTGCGCAGACTGCCTTTCAGATTTCGGCCAGTTATGGCAATTCGCTTCAGGGCGTTTCACCGGGAAATACGAGATTGACACATCTCAGAACAAGGGGGCATGCTCCTGGAGCTGACTGACGAAGCAAACGAAAAGGACGGAGCGGAATCGTGGCGAAACGGCTTTATCTGGCAAACCCGTACGGTTTTTCTTCACAACTGAAATCAGGGCCGCTTCGCGATATCCAGTCTGCCCTGGAAAATGTCGGGGCCGAGGTTTGGGAACCGTTCGAGCGGATCGGTCAAATGGATTTCGCTCGGGACGGTTGGGCATATGATGTCGGCCAGTCGGATTTGAATGACGTCAAGGCTTCCGACGGTATCTTCGCCATCGTCAATGGTTGCCCGCCTGACGAAGGTGTCATGGTCGAACTCGGGATGGCCATTGCCTGGCAAAAGGCCGTTTTCCTGTTCCGGGACGACTTTCGCCGGTGTACGGATAGCGAGTCATATCCGCTCAATCTCATGCTTTTCGCCGGATTGCCGCGAGACGGCTGGAGAGATCACTGGTTCGAATCGATTTCGGAGATCTCCGACCCAGGAAAGGCGCTGGTTCGATGGCTCGCCGGACAGGATTTGTGACTCGCTCATTTCTTTCAACTCAAGCACAGCCGGGCAAAAGACATGCGAAAATCCACGATCGTTCGAAAGACGTCCGAGACCGAGGTCTCGATAAGCGTGACCCTCGACGGAACCGGCAGGCATGACCTCAGTACCGGCATCGGATTTTTCGACCATATGCTCGAACAATTGTCGCGGCATTCTCTCATCGACCTCGAAATATCAGCGCAAGGCGATCTGCATATCGACGACCACCACACGGTTGAAGACATCGGAATCGCGCTCGGAAAGGCTCTTTCGGAAGCCGTGGGCGACAAAGTCGGAATCAGGCGATACGGTTCATGTACGCTGCCAATGGACGATGCGCTGGTCCGCGCCACGCTCGACTTTTCGGGTCGACCGTTTCTGGTGTGGGAGGCGGACCCGCCCTCCGACAGGATCGGCTCGTTCGATACGGAACTCGCCCGGGAGTTCTTTCAGGCCGTCGCGGTCAATGGCGGTTTGACCGTCCATTTGGACCGGCTTCGAGGCGTCAATAGCCATCATGTCGTCGAAGCGACCTTCAAGGCATTCGCACGGGCGTTGCGAACAGCCGTCGAGGTCGACCCACGCGCTCCCGAGGCCATTCCCTCGACGAAGGGAACTCTCGGCCCATGAGCTGGTGCGTCATTGTCGACTATGGGAGCGGCAATCTAAGGTCCGCAGAAAAGAGCTTCCGGCGAATGGCGGACGAACTGCCGTCGACCGCGATCCTGCTTTCGGGACAACCCGAACACATCGCCAAGGCTGACAGAATTGTCCTTCCCGGTGTCGGCGCATTCCCTGCATGCCGCCAGGGTCTGAGCGAACGATCCGGCCTGATCGAGGCAATCACCGAAGCCGTCAAGGAACGTGGTGTACCGTTCCTTGGCATCTGCGTCGGAATGCAGCTGATGGCAACGACGGGTACGGAGCTCGAAACCTCTTGCCCGGGATTCGACTGGATTCCTGGCGATGTCATCAAGCTCGAGTCGGGTGATCCGTCGATCCGGATACCCCACATGGGATGGAATGACTTTGACAGTTGCGCTTCCGGTCATCCCGTCCTGACCGGGGTCAAGGCCGGAGATCACGCCTACTTTGTCCATTCGTACCATTTGCACCCACGATCAGAGAGCGACATTGTGGTCGGTGCGACCCATGGACAGCCGTTTGCTGCGGCGGTCGGGCGCGACAACCTGATCGGCACCCAATTCCACCCCGAGAAAAGCCAGGCTATCGGGCTCAGAATCATCCGCAATTTCCTTTCCTGGAAGCCATGAGCGCTGCGCCGCCCATCATGGTCGAGATGATCGAGGGTTCGGCCGGCCTCGCCATTGCCCCCAACCGGACCATCTGCTCCGGGTTCGCCGATTCCGGCACTCCCGGCTATAAGCGGGCGATGTCCCGCCTCCGCCTGTACGAACTATCCTGATGATTCTCTTTCCCGCCATCGATCTCATGGGGGGCCGTACGGTCAGGCTCCTGCGCGGGGCCAAGGACCGGGCAACGGTCTACGACCACACGCCGGCCCAAACTGTTGCAATGTTCGAGGATTCCGGCTGCCAATGGTTACACGTTGTCGATCTCGACGGGGCGTTTTCGGGCGATTCGAAAAACGCACAGGCGATTTCCGCCATCCTGGATGCCGTGTCGATTCCGATTCAACTGGGGGGCGGCATTCGTGATCTGGCGACGGTTGAATATTGGATCGAAGCAGGAGTCTCCCGAATCATTTTCGGAACGGCCGCGGTTGAATCGCCCGAGTTGGTGGAAGAGAGTTGCAGGAACTTCCCGGATCGGATCGCCATCGGGATCGACGCCAGAAATGGCATGGTCGCAACGCGAGGCTGGATCCGCCAGACTGAATTACCGGCCATTGATCTAGCGAAGAGATTCGAGGACCTCGGCGTTTCGGCAATCATCTACACTGACATTCTGAAGGACGGCGCCATGGAAGGCCCGAACACTGACGCCACAGTCGCAATCGCAAATTCTGTCAGTACCCCCGTGATTGCGTCGGGAGGAATCTCGACCCTTGGCGATCTTGAGTCGCTCAAGGCCTGCGATGCAACTCTCGAAGGGGTGATCGTCGGGCGTGCCATCCATGAAGGCGTCATCAAGCCCGCCGATGCGCTACGAGTCCTTGGTGCGCCGACATGTTGAAGATACGCGTCATCCCCTGCCTTGACGTTGCCGACGGGCGGGTCGTCAAGGGAGTCAATTTCGTTTCCCTTGTCGATGCCGGAGACCCGGTCGAATGCGCGCGGACATACGATTTTTCCGGTGCCGACGAACTCTGCTTCCTCGACATTGCTGCGACACGGCAAAACCGGGAGACAATGTACGACGTTGTCAGATCGACCGCCGAACAGTGCTTCATGCCGCTCACTGCCGGTGGAGGTGTCCGTTCACCCGACGACATGCAGGCACTTCTGCTTGCCGGTGCAGACAAGGTTTCGATCAATTCCGCTGCGGTCAGGAGCCCCGGGATCGTTTCCGATTGCGCGAACAGGTTTGGTCGGCAATGTGTCGTCGTCGCGATCGACGCGAAATCGATCGGTAACGGCAACTACGTCATTTCGACCCATGGGGGGAGCCGAATGACGGAAATCGACGCCGTTTCGTTCGCGCGGCAGGTCGAGGCCAGGGGCGCGGGCGAATTGCTCCTGACATCAATGGACCGGGACGGAACCCGGATCGGCTTTGACTTGGAACTCACGCGAAAGATCGTCGACAGTGTTCGATTGCCGGTCATCGCGTCTGGCGGGGTCGGCACCCTTCAACACCTGGTCGATGGTGTCACGATCGGCGGTGCAAGCGCTGTTTTGGCCGCGTCGATCTTTCACTTTGGTGACCACAGCATCAAGGAGGCAAAGGAATACATGGCGCGCCAGGGAATCGCAGTCAGGCTGTAGACATGTCCGACGTTCTGACCAGACTCGCCCGTGTCATTGAATCCCGTGTTGACGGTGACCCCTCGGTATCTCATGTGGCGAGCCTGATTTCCGAGGGACCCCGGAAGTGCACTGAAAAGTTTGGCGAAGAGGCGATCGAGGCGATCGTCGCCTCTTCCGGCAACGAAACCGACAGCCTGGTTGGAGAAGCGGCGGATGTCATGTTTCATCTTCTCGTCATGCTTGCCGCACATGGAATCAGACTCGAGGACGTCCTGGCGGAACTCGAACGGCGGGAAGGCAAGTCGGGCATTCGGGAAAAGCAGGAACGCCACGGCTCGGGATAGGAAGGCAGTTGATTGACGGCATCGCGGGAATTTGCGACGCCCGTGCCGTCCGGTCGTCTGTCTACGTTCCGTTTTTCGGAGGTGGCGTGGTACCCGGGACGCCCGGTCCAAGGGCGACTTCGCGCCCACCTACCCGTTCGATCAGTGCGGCCTGATCTTCAAAGGCTCGGTCGCTGACTTCCTCCGGATCGCAAATGTCGAGAAGCAAACGGTGTATTTCAGAACGTATGGCCGCATGGACATCACTTTCACCGGGATCGACCAGTTCCTCGGGATCGGTTTCACGATCGAAAAGTTTCGGCGCAAATCCAACAAAATGGCGGTATTTCCACCTTCAGCGACGGACCATGTACGCTCCTGAAACAGCTTCGGCAGCATGGTACTCGGCAAAAACGGTTCGGTCCGGGTCGGCCGGTGCCGATGCGATACCCGGCAGCGACGTGCCCGGCGAGGCAACTCCTGGCCAAAGAAATCCGAAACCGTCGCCGGCAGGTCCAACAGGCTGACCGGGGTATGGCACTCCACGTGCCCAGTTCCGAATCCACATTTATCAGCGGAATATCAACACGTTCCGGATAGAAGTTCGACTTTTTCCAAAGACCTCTTGCACCAAGATTTTCCCCATGGTCGGATGAATCGACGACAGTGATCCGGTCGGCGAAACCTGATGCTTCCAGCGCATCGAGGATCTGGCCAACAGAATGGTCGAGACTGGTGCAATGAAAGCAATGGGCTGCAGAGTCCGACAGTCTTTCCGTTTCGTGGCGGAATCGCGCTTCGCCGACCATCATCGCGTCTTGTCACTCAACCCAGGGATGCCGGCGATTACCCGTGTTCGGGTGCAACTTGGCATCACCGACTTCATCCAGCGCAAAAAGGTCAAAACACTCCTTCGGAAATGCCGTTCGAATCTCTGGCTGGATGCGGTCTGCGTCTTGGCTGCCGTGATGGCACGAGGAACAGACAGCCGAACCTGGCCGGATCGAATATAAAGCGCTGGAATCCGCAAGAACTACAGCCGCATTGTCGAACGGTCGGATGACCTGTTACGCGAGGTCATTGCAAACACATAAGGCCAGATCGCGCTGTTTGATCATGGCGTCGGTCAAATCCTGATCGCTCTCGAAGAAGCCGGTCTCGCTTCCAATACAATCGTTTTTGCCTCTCGGACCACGGTGACTGGCTGGACGACCATGGATTGATCCTGAAAGGGCCCATGCACGACGAAGGCCTGCCCGGGGTTTACCCGATTGTCCGAAGACCGGAAATTCCGGCCGCGTCGGTCAACGGCGATCCGGTTTCCACCCTGGATCTGTCGGCACGCGACCATGTTGAACGATGCGGGCTTTGAACCGACCCCGCACCAGCATGGTTCGCGCCTTCGCGGATTGTTGGCATCAGGTTTCCCAAAAAAGGAATATGCGTTGAACGAGTGGGAGTCACTGCCAACCCGAACAGAAGTCGGCCCGAGCCTGCACGCGATAAGGACGCGGCCCCGCGTTTGACAGTGGACATGATCACGGGAACAGGCAAACTCCATGATCTTGAAAGAGAGCACTGGGAAATGAAAAACATTTTTGAATCCGAAAGTTACGCGCCTGTTCGAAAGCAACGCGAAACGTTCCTGCGGGAACGACCAGATGACGTTGGACCGATCCGAGAGCAAGTCGGGATGGCTTGAGCAAGCGTATTACAATCAGGTTTCAGCCCCGGTCACCGTCTTGAGTTGACGCGCGCCGCCAGGTGGACCTCGCGGGTCTGCAATGGCCTCAGCAGATCGGCCCAGTGACGTCCCTGAAGCGGCTCCGTACAGGGAGGAAACCGGCCTGGCGGCCAGTTTCGAGGGTGTCCCATGCCATCGCTACCCGTTTTCGTTTCCGTTCGACGGTTCGGTGCGGACCGCCGTCGTTAACGCGGTCAGGGCCTGCATGCGGCTTTCGAGCTGGTCGGCGAAGTGGCAGGCGGCACGATGGCCGTCACCAAAGGCCTGGAAAGGTGGTGGTGTCTGCGAACAGATCGCCTCCGCGATCGGACAGCGGGTGTGGAATCGGCAGCCGGACGGCGGATCGATCGGTGAGGGAACGTCCCCGGTGAGCACCATGCGTCGCCGTTTGCGGCTGCGTTCCGGATCCGGAATCGGGTGGGCCGCAAGGAGTGCCAGCGTATAGGGATGCCTTGGCGAGTCGAAGACAGCTTCGGTCGGACCTTCCTCCGCTACCCGACCGAGGTAGACAATCATGACCCGGTCTGCCAGCGAACGGACCACCGCAAGGTCGTGGGAAATGAAGAGATAGGAAATCTGCGACGCATCCTGCAGTTCCCGCATCAGCGCCAGGATCTGGCCCTGGATGGAGATGTCGAGCGCCGAAACCGGTTCATCGGCAACGATGACCGACGGGCTGACGGAAATCGAGCGGGCGATGGACAGCCGCTGCCGCTCGCCGCCGCTCAACTGGTGGCGCGACCGTTTCAGATAGCTCGGACCCGGCGCCAGTCCGACCTGGTCGAACAGCCTCAGCACCTCGGTCTCCAGTTCGGCCTTGGGGACGACCCGGTTGATCACCAAAGGCTGGGAAATCATCTGGAAAGCGGTCTTCAGCGGATTCATCGAGTCATACGGATCCTGGAAGACCATCTGGACCTGCCGCCGGTAGACCGACCGGTTCTCTCCCGTCATGCGATCGAGCGCCTGTCCGCGGAACCGGATCTCGCCCCCCGTTGGCCTGGTCAGCCCGGCGACGGCTCGCCCGAGGGTGGTCTTTCCGCAACCGCTCTCGCCGACAACTGCCAGGACCTCCCCTTCGCCGAGCGCCAGGCTGATGCCGTCGACGGCCTTGACCGTACGCTTGTCCCGGGTTGACCAGCCGTCGCTCACGGGAAAGAACACCTGCAGGTCGTCGACTTCAAGGAGGGGTTTCATCGGATTCGGTCATTCATGCAGGCGGCAACGGACCTGGTTGCCGTTGGCAAAACGGACCACGGCGGGTTCGATCGTGGAGCATTCGGCCATCACCCGGGAACAGCGGGGATGGAAACGGCATCCCGGGGGCACTTCAACCCGGCTCGGAGGGCGGCCTCGTATGGTCCGGAATTGGTCCGCGCGCCGGTCAAAGAGGAGCGAGCAGTCGAGAAGCGCCTCGGTATAGGGGTGCCGGGGAGATTCGAAGAGGTCGAAGATGCCGGCTTCCTCGACGATCTGGCCGGCATACATAACATAGACGCGTTCGCAGTACTCAGCCACCAGACCGAGATTGTGGGTAATGAGCAGGAGTGCAGTGCCGAGCTCGCTGCAGAGCTCGCGCAGCAGTTCCATGATTTGTGCCTGAATCGTGACATCGAGCGCAGTCGTCGGTTCGTCAGCGATCAACAGGCTCGGGCGGCAGGCAATGGCAATGGCGATCAAGGCCCGCTGGCGCATGCCTCCGCTCAACTGGTGCGGATAATAGTCGGCAACGATCTCCGGATTGGGCAACTGGACCATGCCGAGCGTCTCGATGACCTTACGTCGCACTTCCGACCGCCGAATGTTCTGATGGATGCGGATGGACTCGGCAACCTGCTCGCCGACCCGGATCAGCGGGTTGAGAAACGTCATCGGTTCCTGAAACACCATGCTCATCTCGACTCCGCGCAGACGCGCCATCGCGGCGGCGTCGAGAGTCAGGATATCGCGGCCGTCGAGAAGGACACGGCCGCCGACGATTCGCCCGGGGTTCGAGATCAGCCGCATGATCGAAAAGGCGGTCGTACTCTTTCCGGAACCGGATTCGCCGACCAGTGCGACCGCTTCGCCCCGGCGAATGGTCAGGGAGACATTGTCGACGGCTCGCACGATCTGGCCTTCCGACAGGTAATGGGTACTTAGTCCCTCGACCTGGATGAGTTCGGTCATGGCCGGTTTGTCCCGACGGCAGTGGCCGGCGCAAGGGCAGTCCCGGGACCGCACAGTGGCGGTCCCGGTCTTCGCCCCCGTTCGCCGCTACGCCCGGGGCCGGATTTATTGGTAATCCATGCCACCGGTCGCGGAATTGATGTTGATGCCGACGCCGCGGCGCAGCGCCTCGAGTGAGAATACCCAGTCGAACATCAGGTTGGCGATATTCACATCGGGTCCGAACTGTTTGACCAGCCAGATTTCCGAGTCGCGGATCTGGTGCGTAAGGCCACCCCAGACCGGAATCGCCCAGACTTCGAAGATCAGGTCCTTCATGTCGACTTCGGCGAGCAAGGCGTCGAAAAGGTCCTGGCGGATCTCGCCGCGGGGCGAGCGGATCTCGGCGGTGTCGACGGTGACCTTCCAGGCGCCGAGGTCCATGCACGCCTTGACGTCGTCGACGATTTCCTGGATGGAATGCTGCTCGCCGCCGCCGGATTCCGGAATGACCGCGATGCCGGCATCGACAACCGACTTGATGTGGCGGTTCTTTTCCTCACGGGTCCAGTCGCTGCGACTGTCGGAGACTTCGACATAGTCGAACCCGATTTCCTTGCAATGCTCCAGATACTCATCGACCTTGCCCAGCTTGGCTGCATATTCGAAGAATATGCCGCCCGGCTGCACCTTGACGTTGGCGTTGTGGTAAATCTCGACCTTTCGTTTCAGCATATCCAGCGGATAGATCGCCGCGAATCCGAGAACGACCTTGGCGACATCGACGAATTCGCCGGTATGTTCCAGGTAGTCTGCCTGCTGCCCGAGGGGCAGTCCCCAGTCGCAGATTTCACTGATTCCACAGTCCCGCGGCTTTGGCCGGGGTTCGCTTGTCAAGGGCAGTCGGTTGAATGCGCGTATGCTTTCCGATGTCGACATGGTCAATTCCTCATTCCGTTTGTCAGGTATCCCGGTTTGCCGGGACTTCATGGGTTATTCCGCCTGTTCCGCCGGCGCCGGCCAGTCGGCCGCCGTCGGCCCGCCCGGCGGTTAGTGGGCGAACCGGGCGGCGCGCATGCGCCGGACGACCGGGCGGATTCCGAGGGAGTCCACCTTTCTGGCGTTCCCGGCAAGGTTACACAACTCGTCCGGCGACAGTGCATCGCGGCCCGCTTCCTGGAGTTTGGCGTCCTGCTCTTCCCGGAGAAACGGCCGGGCACGGGAGCCGCGGAGCGCCGTCACCTCCTTCTCGCGAACCGAGCCGTCGTCAAGCGTCATGCGGACTCGATGGGGCCACCACCAGGTTTCGCCGGCGACCGGTTCCTTTCTCGGGTTGACCCTTATGGTTCGAGTCTTCTCCAGGATGCCCCGGTCACTGACAACCTGGTTCGGGTCGAAATCGTTGAGTGCGATACGCCCCCGGGTGAGAGCCACTGAAAGCGTGTAGGGAATGCTGAACTGGGCCGCCACGCGCGGGTCATTCCCGGGTTCAAAGGGCCGCCCGCAAAGATCGAATACGATCTGCGACGATTCGACTTCGACGGACCGGACCCGCTCCGGGAGTTCCGAATCCTCGGCCATCATGTCGAAGGTCAGGTCCAGCCCCGGATGGGTCGATCGGCAACTGGGATAGGGCTTGATGCTGGTTTCGGCCACGCTGTAGCGCGAACCGATTCCCGAGAGGCCCGCCTCGAGATCAGCCTTGCCTTCGGCAAACAGGACATTGAGCCCGTACTTCCCAGTCAGGAAATTCACGGATCCCTTGATTCCTGCCTCGGCACTGTAAGCGCTCTGGACCGCCTGTCCGGCCGAAATCCCGCAAAGGATGTTCTTGCCGTTGACCCGATCGGTGAGCGGCTGACGGCTGAGCCCTGCCTGTTCCGCAGCGATCCCCATGGCCGACATGATGCCGTCCTCACCCAATCCGAGAAGTCGCGCGGCTCCGGCGGCGGCGCCGATGTGAGCGGGAACGCCGGTTGCCATCACCCCGTCGTGATAGTGAGGGTTAAAAGTGGCCCCGACCTGGCAGGCGATGTCGAAAGCGGCGGTGGATGCGGCC
>JAPOVX010000061.1:355-6573 GCA_026707935.1 Paracoccaceae bacterium | reverse complement strand
GAATTCACGTCCAGCCGTCTCGCCCTCGTCGAGTCCGGCCGCTTCGGCAACAGCGAGAAGCGTCGGGAAGATCACGGCACTCGCATGCACGGCCGAGTCGTCATGGGTATCGTCCCACTCCCACCAATGGGCCATTACGCCACCGACGAATGCAGCCGAAGGGGCCGGCAGCCGACGGGGACTCCCGGCAACCGAACTCTCTTCCGCACCGCCCCAGGCGACATGCCGTGCCAGGAGGTTGCGGCATTCCTCGCTTTTCAGACCGGCGAGAATGACACCTGCCGTGTCGATCAGCAACGTCGACACCGCCTCACGGGCCTCGCCTGGAATGTCATCCCACTGCAGCCCCGCGGCGTGGCGGGCCAATCGCTCTTCATGGGTCATGGCTTGTCTCCTTCCTCCTCTTGATTTCCGGAACCACGGTGTCGTGCGGACCTTCCAGGCGTCCTTACCGTCATTCTGGTGGAGCCGGCACCGGTCGGTCGTCCATCCCTATCGTTCTTCCACCACCTGCGGATTGATCACGTCGTTGAGGCCGTCGCCGATCAGGTTGGTGCTGAGTACGGCCAGAAAGATCAGCAGCCCCGGGAACATGGCCGCCCACCATGCGAACTGGATGAAGGGCCTTGACTGATACAGCATGACGCCCAGGCTGACCCGGCTGGGGTCGCCGAGGCCAAGAAAGCTGAGGCCCGCCTCGGTCAACATGGCCCGACCTACCAAGAGCGTGCTGCTGACGATGATCGGTCCCATGGCGTTTGGCAGGATTTCACGGAAAATGACCGTCGCGTCGCTGGCGCCGCTCAACCGGGCGGCATCAACGAACTGCCGCGACTTGAGCGACAGGAACTCGGCGCGGGTCAGCCGGGCGATCGCAGGCCAGGAGAGAACGGCAATCGCGACAATGATGTTGACCACGCTGGCGCTGAACAAGGCGACCAGGACGACCGCCAGGAAGAATTGCGGAACCACCTGGAACAGTTCCGTGATGCGCATCATGGCATGATCCATCAGGCCGCCGAAGTACCCCGCCATGCTGCCGATCAGGATTCCGAGGAGCGTCGAGATCAGCGCAGCGACGATTCCGACCATGAGCGACACGCGAACGCCAAAGACCGACCGGCTGAACACGTCCCGGCCCAGTTCGTCCGTTCCCATCAGATGCTCCGTGTCCGGTGCCAGCGCACGCCGGTCGATCCCGACGGATTCGGGGTCAAACGGTGCCAGGATGGGCCCCAGGATCGAAACCAGCACCAGGACTACCAGAACGAAAAGCCCCAGGGTCGACAGCCAGTTCCGGAAATAGAGGCGCCAGTTCTCCCTCATCGAAAACTGACCCTCGGGTCGATGGCGCGGTAGAGAACGTCCGTCAGCAGGTTGACGATGATGACAAAGGAGGAAATGACCATGAACAACCCCATCAGCAGCGGGAAGTCCCGCGCCGAGACCGCATCGAACATCAGCCGGCCGAGGCCTGGCCAGGCGAAAACGGTCTCGGTGAGAACCGAACCGGCAAGCAGCCATTCGAGGTTGAGTCCGAGAATGGTCACGATCGGCAACAGGGTGTTGGGCACCGCATGCCGAAACACGACGCGCCGGTCGGAGACCCCTTTCGCCCGTGCGGTGATGATGAAATCCTCCGTCATCACCTGCTGCATCTTGACCCGTGTCACGCGGAAGATCAGCGCCAGTTGGAAGGCGCTGTAGGTGATTACCGGCAGAACCAGGTGGTGGGCCACATCCTTGACCAGCCCCCAGCCCGTCTGCGGATTGCGGATGTCGTACATCCCCTGGGCCGGGAACCAACCGAGCTGGATCGAGAATACGGAGAGCATGATCAGCCCGAGAAAAAATACGGGCATGGAGTAGCCGAGAATCGACAGGATCACCGCGATCCGGTCAGCGATCGTATCCTTGCGGGTTCCGGCATAGAGGCCAAGCAGGATTCCGGCAATGCTGCTGACGACGAAGGCGGTGCCCATGAGCAACAGGCTTGCCGGCAACCGGCTCATGATGAGGTCAAAAACGTCCTGCCGGTACCGGAGCGAAAACCCGAGGTTCAACTGCAGGACGTTACCGAGATAGCTCACGAACTGGACATGGAGCGGTCGGTCCAGACCGAATTCAGCCCGGGTCTGTTCGATCAGTTCCTCGCTGGCGGCCCCACCCTCTCCGATCAACAGGTGGATGGGGTCGCCCGGCGCCGAATGAATGAGAATGAAATTGATGGTCATGACGACAAAGATCAGCGGAATGGCCTGCAGAAGCCGGCCGGTGACGTAACCACTCAATGTCTGGCCCAACGTCTAGGTCCCTCGTTCCGTTCCGGTCATGTGCCGTCGTCCATATTTCGCGGCCGGATTCGCCAGACCGGCCGCACCCGGTCCGGAGCCCGGATCTCGCGACCGGAACCCGGTTCCCGTCACAATTCGGGCGGCAGCGCAGCCGGTTCCAATAGCCATCGCCACTGCCGCCCTCCGCCGCCCGGCAAAGGCGCCCACGCCGACAAGCCGGACGGCAAGCCCGTGTTCGCCCATGCGCCGGACGGGTGATGCGGTCTATTTCATGTAGGCCGCTTCGACACTTCCATTGTATCCGATCGGGCCGGTGATCACATCGGCGAAACTCGACCGAACCAGTTGCATGTTGGGCATCCCGAAGAGCGGGTTGGCGGGCAGCTCATCCATGAGGATCTCCTGGACCTGCCGCCAAACTTCGGCCCGTTCGGCAACATCGGTAATCGTGACCTCGATGTCGGTCAGCCGGTCGTACTCCTCGTTGACCCATCCGGCAGCATTGGCAAATGCATTGCCAATCGTCGAAGATTTGTACCGGTGAACAACCGAGAGCGTCGGATCTGGCGATGTCGTGAACAGCTGATGGGCCATGTCGAAATCGCGCTTGGTAAACACCCTCTCGATGAAGGAAGGCCTGTCATAGGACTGGATCTCGATGCCTATACCGACCTCGGCGAGCTGGCTCCGGATAACCTCGGCGGCCCGGCCCTCAAACGCCCGGCCGAAAGCCCAGTACAGACGCAGGTCGAAGCGCTTGCCGTCATCATCCCGGGGGAATCCCGCGGCATCCAGCATTTCGTTAGCCTTCGCCGGATCATGCGGATAGTCGTATTGCGGGAAATAGACCCATTTGACACCGCTGTGGACATGGGCATGGGCGGCCTTGCTGGCCCCGAACATTGCCGCTTCCGCAATGTCATCCTTGTTCAAGGCATGTGCGATGGCCTGGCGAACCGCCTTGTGCTGCAGATACGGGTTGTCGTGGTTCATCAGCAGGTTTTCGTTGGTTCCCGTGGCCTCGTTCCCGTGTTCGATGATGTCGAATCGTGGATCTGCCTGGTACTGCTTCACCCGCTCGTAAGGCAGGATGTAGGAATGGATCATGTCGATATCACCATTCTCGAGCGCCGCCAGCCGTCCCGCTTCATCGGGAAGGAACTGGATCACCACCCTGTCGAGATAGGGCAAATCGGGTTTGAAATAGTTGTCGTTGCGGACCAGCGCGATATGGCTGCCACGGACCCACTCGCTGAAGACGAAGGGGCCTGTCCCGACCTTGGGCTCGGTCAACTGCGGGTTGTCCTGGTCGACCTTCCCCTCCCAGACGTGCTTCGGCCGGATCAACGTCCCGGAGTTGTAATCCGCCAGGATCGTCAAGAGCGGCGCAAAGGGTTCCTTGAGCTTGATAATGAAGGTGTGATCACCGTCTGCGCTAAAGGATTCGACCCGCGGACACCAGGTCTTGGCGCGATTGTGCATCGCGCAGGTCAACTCGCTGAAAGTGAAGACCACATCGGCCGCCGTGAACGGCGTGCCATCATGCCAGGTGACATCGTCGCGCAGGGTGAAGGTGTAGCTCAAGCTGTCAGGCGAGATTTCCCAGCTGGCCGCCAGTTCGGGATGAGGCGTAAACTCAAAGTCCAGCGTCATCAGGTTGTTGTAGATGTTGGTCATCGTCGTCAGCGCGCCGAAGTCTTTCCCGAACAGGTAGTCGAGGGTCGCCGGTTCGTTTTCGATCACCTTGATGAAGGTCCCGCCATTCTGTTGGGCAAGCGCCGGCGAGACCGCCAGCCCGCTTCCCAGAACGGCAGCGGCGGCCACCGATACCGCGAGTGCGGTCCTCCGTGTCCCGGAAAAAATCATGCTGCGGATGGCGGTCCATTCCGCCTGGTTGTCACGGTGTTTCATGTCACCCCCTTTGACCTAGGACGCGCAGCCAGTTTTCGCCAAGTATCTTGGCCACGCTTTCATCATCGTAGCCGCGGGCGACAAGCCCGCGGGTCAGGTCCGGCAGCTGGGAGTGATTCTCCAGCCCCTTGGCATACGGAACCGTATCTCGTTCTTCGATCGTGCCGAGCATGTCCGGACGCTTGACGCGCCAGTAAGCCCAACCAGCGCCGACCGTAGGCGGCGCCTTCTTCATGGATGTCGTTGTCGCCGTACCGTGCCCCGGCAACATCTCGCCGAGTTCGACTCTAGCGATGGAATCGGTGTAGTCGCCGCCAAATCCAACGTGGTCGATGCCGACGAGACTGACCACGTAATCGATGTGGTCGAGCACTCCGTCGAGGCTGGCGGCATAGAGATCGTTGTTCACCATCCGGGGAAGCCCGGTGATTCCCATGACTCCGCCGGTCTCGGCCATGGCGACGATCTGTTCGTCCGTCTTGTTGCGCGACGTGTCGCTGATCGCCCTGACGTTGGCGTGGGTGAACAGGCACGGTTGAGTCGACTCGCGGATGGCGTCCATCGTCGTGGCGTCGCCGGAATGGGCAAGATCGACAAGGATTCCGAGACGGTTCATTTCATGGACGACATCGACCCCGAAATAGCTCAGCCCGCGGATTTCGCGGGTCCGCTCGCCGCAGCCGTCACCCAGCATGTTGCTCTCGGAGTAGGTCAGTCCCATCACCCTGTAACCGAGGTGTTTCATCAGGGCCAGATAGGCATAGTCGCCATCGAGGCAGGCGGCGTCCTGGGTGGCGAAGAGGATACCCATCTTGCCATCCCGTTTGGCTTGCCGCATTTCCTCGACGGTCCGGACATGTGCCGCCACATCCGCATGCGATTCGATGAAACGCAGGGCGTTTGCAACGGCCCGCACGGTCTCGGCCATGCCTGCATTCCCGCCAATCGTGACCCAGGCTACATCAACGCCGCCGTTCCGGGCCTGATTGAACCACCGTTCCTTGGACGCGACGTGAAACAGCGCCGTCGCATCAACGATCAGACACTCCTGATGAAGCCGTCTCGCGCGCTCTTCCTGTTCATCTGACAGATCAAACATCTACAGAATCCTCTGCATTAATCGTTCGGGTATGGCATTGGGAGAACTGGACGGTGGCCACGGCCGGGGCGACGTCTGGAACATCGCGGAAAATGCGTGGAAGTCACGATGCCAGAAACTCGTCCGAGGCACAACGGAACCAAAGTCCCGTGTGGGATTCGTTCAGTCTCTGGCCTCCGGTCGACACGCTGACAACTCGTTCCTTATTTCGTCCAAATTGAAATGAACCTGAAATTATAAAGTTAGTCAACCGGTCTAGCAAGCGCTACCGATTCGCTGGGTTGTGCGCCTCGCATGGCGAGTTGACTGAATTTAAAGCTTTGAAATTAAGCGATTATTGTTCTTTCTGCTCGGCAGCGTTCCTTAAATTCGTGGAATTTCCCGAAAAATCCCGGTGCGAGCTGCAGACAGTCCACTTGCCAGCGACTTCGGCTGCGTGCCTGACCTCGGGGATGGCGCGGCGGAGCGCTCCAATACACAAAAGGAATTCTGACTAAGGGCCGGATTGAGCACTCCGATCTCCGATGCAGGAACTACAGCCAAAAACTCCCTTTGCGGACACCGACCAGACGGATGACGTCTTGAAGGCGCGCAGGAACGCCGGCACGCGCAACGGGCTTTTTGACCCCTGCGGCTGCCGAATTCTGCCTGTCAGACGATCTTGCGCTGGTGATCTGGCTGGACCCGCCAAAAGGCGCGGTTGCGTTTCAAGATCGATTCAATGCAGCGGCCACCGCGGACAACATCGATAGCCAGTTCTTGACATCTTCCCCCGCTCGAAGGCGTGGGATTCACAAGGGACCTGGAAAGCCCGGATGCAGACTAACAGACACACCGCGAAAGCAACGGGCGGCATGTCTGCCGCCCGGAAGGGCCTGGATATCGCCCACCGCATAAAACATCCACGGCGATCG